>NZ_JBFAKM010000022.1:0-134283 GCF_040655695.1 Polymorphospora sp. NPDC050346
CTCGAAGCACCACAGACCCACGACGTCACCGGACCGCCCGCACACCCATTTTCAGCCCATCAAGGGCGGCCCACCAGGGGCAACTCCCGCTGTCAAACACGAACGGCCCTGTCTCAAATTCGGTGGTGACGGAGAGTTGTGAGGGCTGTTGACACTCGCTTGATGGATGTCGACGTGCTCGTGCGGACGGTGTTCTCGGGTCTTTCTCCGCTGCTCATAGAGGATGTGGCCGACGACGGCGAGCGGATCGTGGTGTGGGCACGGACTCCACAAGGGACCGCGGTCTGTCCGGTGTGCGAGGCGTCGTCGGCGCGGGTGCACGGATTCCACCTGCGGACGGTGGCCGACGTGCCGGTCGACGGACGGAAGGTGGTGGTCCGTGTGCGGGTGCGGCGCCTGGTGTGCCCCACGCGCGGCTGCCGGCGGACGTTCCGCGAGCAGATGCCCGGAGTGCTGGAGCGTTACCAGCGACGCACGGCCCGCCTGTCCAGGCACGTCGCGGCGGTGGTCAAGGAGCTGGCGGGCCGGGCGGGGGCACGTCTGCTGGCGGGATCGCGGTAGGCATGTCCCGTCACGCGGCCCTGCGTGCCCTGCTGCGTATCCCGTTGCCCACCGGGCGGACGCCCCGTGTGATCGGTGTCGACGATTTCGCTCTGCGCCGACGGCACCGCTATGCCACCGTGGTGATCGACGCGCAGACACATGAACGGATCGACGTGCTGCCCGACCGCACCACCGACACCCTGCAAGCGTGCCTGCGCGTCGCCCGCCTCGCCACCGCGATCACCCAACGCTGCAGAACCATCACCGAAGAGATCAACCGAGCCGAAACCGAGATCCGCGACCTCGCTGAGAAACTGGCGCCAGCCCTCATCGCCATCCCCGGCTGTGCCGCCCTGACCGCCGCGAAGACCCTCGGCGAAACCGCCGACATCACCCGATTTCGCTCTGCCGCCGCCTACGCCCGACACAACGGCACCGCACCATTACCGGTCTGGTCATCCAACCGGGCCCGCCACCGACTCAGCCGCACCGGCAACCGCCAGCTCAACGCCGCCCTGCACCGAATCGCGATGCCCCAGACCCGCTGCCACCAGCCCGCCAAAGACCTCATCACCCGCCGCCGAAACTCCGGCGACGGCGGCCTCGAAGCCCTCCGCATACTCAAACGGCGCCTATCCGACGTCGTCTACCGGGCCTACGCACCGACCGTGTGCCCGAGGCTTGACAGAGGAGCTATTTACAGTCCCCCGCCTAGTCGGCGACGACGTCCCAGGCGAGGTTCGACGGCCGGCCGCCGCCGCTGGCCAGGAATTCGTGGGCGGCGGCCCGCGCGCCCGCCGGCGTGACCCGGGTGCGCTCGGGCCAGGCGTCGGTCGGGGTGCCGGCGTAGTCGAAGGTGAAGGCGGGGCCGTCGCCGAGTTCGGGTTCGTGGGCCCAGCCGCTGCTGCCGTCGGCGGCCACGTGGTAGGCGAAGGACCGTTCGGGGTGGCCGACGCAGATCTGCAGCATGGGTGGGAAGTCCGACCCGTCGGAGACGATGAGACTGACGCAGTACGGCAGCCCGTCGCCGGTGGTGGGGGTGATGGAGTCCAGCACCGTGTCGAGGGCGGTGACGCTGTCGACGGTGGCGCTGCCGGCGCCGCGTCCCCAGCTGATCTGGATGGTCATCGTCGAATTCCTTCCCCGGTTCCTCTGTAGACCCGGTGGAGCCAGGTCCGGTCGCTGTTCGTGAGGTAAACGGTAAGCCGGCTGCCGGCGGGCAGGATCTTGGCCAGCGACGAATCTGACGACGGTCATGCGGACCGCCTATGGAGGGCCACGTTTTCTCCTTGATCGCGCCTGGCAGCGATCGCGCGCGCCTGGCAGCGGGTGGGTCAGACGGCGGCCAGCAGCGCGTCGAGCGGCCGGGGCAGGGCGTCCCGGCCGGCCGCCGCATCGACGAGCAGCCGGGCATAGCGCAGCTTGCGGTGCGCGCCGCTGCCCAGGAACCGCCGCATCTGCGCCTCCGGCGGCCGGCCGCGCCAGGCGGGCTGGCTCTGCAACGAGCGGAACGACCCGAGGTCGCCGTGGGCGGCGAAGAGCGCTTCGACGTCCGCGACGCCCACCGCACGGATCAGCTCGTCTTCCAGATCGTCGACGCAGACGTAGAAGCCGAGGTTTTCCATGTCGGTGCGGGTGGCGGCCGGGCCGATCTGGGCGGCGACGCCGCGCCGGAACAGCTCCTCCTCCCGCAGGTCGCACAGACCGGCGACGCGTAGCCGGCCGGCCGGCGGGCCCAGTCTCGTCAGGACGCGGCGGATCGCGTGTGCGCCGCCGATCGGCACGACCACGACCCGCTCCGCTTCGAGGTCGCGGCCACGGCACACGGCGGCCGTCTCCAGCGCGATCTGGTCGCTGATGCCCTCGACGAGCACCACCGCCACGGCGTCGTCGACCTTCGCCAGGGCGCGGGCCGTCGCCAGGACCGGGGCGTCGGGGCCGCTGAGGTATCCGTCGGGCGGCCGGCGGCCGGGATCCCGACGATCGGTGACATCCATGGTGGTAGCAATCATCGGCGATACACGTGCCCGCCGACCAGGGATTTACCGACGTGCGTCGACGTCGGCCGGGTCACTGAGCGCCGACGCGAGTTCGGCGGCGTCCCGGAACGCCGGGGCCGCCCGTTCCGACTCGTCGGCGTCCAGCACGACGTGTTCGACCCGGGCCAGTATCTCGGCCGCGGTGTCGGGATCGCGCAGCACCATCGCGAGTTCGGCGCGGTAGACGAGGACCTCGATCCGGGCGACGGGATCGTCTCCGGGCCGGGTACGGGCCAGCGCGCTGTCGAGGATCCGGACGGCCTGCCGGACATCGCCCCTGGAGTCGGCCTGCACGACGGCGTCCGCCAGGGCCTTGGCCAGCCGCCCTACCGGCCCGGACTCGGCGACGGCGGCCGGCTGGGCAACGCGGATCCAGTTGCCGCCGGGGTCGATGACGCTGAACCCGGTCATCCCGTCGGCGTTCTTCCGCGCCCGCGGCCGGGTCATCCGCGGCGTCCCGGACACCAGGACCTTCCCGTACGCGGCGCGCATGCCTGCGGCGAACGCCCGGTGCAGTCCTTCGATGTCGGACGTGAGGACGAGGCAGGAGCCGTACGACTGCTCCGGGTCGAAGCCCGCCATCTCGAAGAAGTGCAGGTGCAGGTCCTCACGCCGCATCGCCACGTACGGGTGGGGCCGGCGCTGCCGGTATGTCGTGGCGAAGCCAAGGACCTCGTAGAAGCCGACCATGTCATCGATGGAGGCGCAGGGCAGGAGCGGAACGGTCACCTCGTTGGCCATGCCTTCCTTCCTAGGGAATCAGGGATGCCCATCGCACATGGAAATAGCCGTTCGTCTCTGCCCACCAGCCGATCGGGCGAGGCGCCGAAGCGACGCCTGGCCCTGCCCGGATAGGCGGCGGTACGGTTCGGGCGTGTCCGGCACCGCCAACCACCCCTTGATCTTTCTCGACGTGGACGGGCCGCTGATCCCGTTCAGGTCCCGGCCGGTCGGCCGCGGGCGTTCGGCTGCCGGCACCCCCGCGCGGCCGCCGGACGGTCCCGGCAACCCACTGCTGGACCGGCTCGACCCGGATGACGGCCGCCGCCTGCTGGCGCTGGGCGGCCGGTTGGTCTGGGCGACGACCTGGATGGCGGAGGCGAACGAGGTCGTCTCACCCCGGCTCGGGCTGCCGGACCTGCCCGTCATCGAATGGCCGGACGATGACGAGGACCCGGGGCCCGGTCTGCACTGGAAGACGGCGTTGCTCACCCGCTGGGCGGCCGGATGCCCATTCGTCTGGCTCGACGACGAGACGACCGACGCCGACCGGGAGTGGGTCGCCGCCCACCACCCGGGGCGGGCGCTGCTGCACCGTGTCGATCCACACGTCGGCCTGACCGACGCGGACTTCGCGACGGTCCGTCAATGGCTCACGCCGGGTGCTGGCAGCCGGGGATGACACACCGCGCGGGGCGGGGTCAGGTGCGGCGGATGGACGTACGGGGTGGCTGCTCGCGCAGCCGGCCACGGGCGAACGCGTCAACCCTCCCCCACCGCCCCGGCAGGTCGAACAGTTCGATGCGCCCCATCCCCTCCGGCAGCGCCGGTTCGACGACCAGGTGCTCGCCGTACGGCTCCAGGCCCATCATGGTGCGTAGCAGCAGCAACGGGGTCCCGGCCGACCAGGCCTGCGGGCTGCACGCGGTCGGGTACTCGACCGGATACTTCGTCAGGCTGCGGTGATAGCCGGCGAACGCCTCCGGCAACCGGCCCTCGAAGTACTGCGACGCGTCGATCATGGCCAGGGCGATCCGTCCCGCCTCCTCGCGGAAGCCGTAGCGGGCCAGCCCCGCCGCGATCAGGGAGTTGTCGAACGGCCAGACCGTGCCGACGTGATAGCCGACGGGGTTGTAGGCGCCCTGGTCCTCGGCCAGGGTCCGCACTCCCCAGCCGGAGAACATCCGGGGACCGATCAGGTGGGCGGCGAGGTGCGGGGCGCGGTCCGGTTCGACGATGCCGCTCCACAGCAGGTGGCCGATGTTCGACGACAGCGAGTCGACGCGCCGGCCGTCCTGGTCCAGGGCCAGCGCGTAGTACTCGCCGTCCTCGACCCAGAAGTCCCGGTTGAAGCGCCGCCGTAGCGCCCCCGCCTCGGTTTCGAGCTGGTCGGCGTAGCCGGGGTCGTTCCAGAACTCGCGGGCCAGCCGCGCCCCGCGCATCTTCGCGTCGTACGCGTATCCCTGCAGTTCGCAGGTGGCGCGGGGGAAGCCGGGCAGGGTGCCGTCGCGGAAGGTGATGGCGTCCCAGGAGTCCTTCCAGCACTGGTTCTCCAGGCCGTTGACGTTGTTGCGCCGCTTGTAGGAGATGTAGCCGTTGCCCATCAGGTCGCCGTACTCGTCGATCCAGCGCAGCGCCGCGCGGGTGTCGTCCTCGAGTTCGCGGACGAGTTCGGCGTCGCCGGTCCAGCGTTCGTACTCGTCGAGCAGCACCACGAACAGCGGGGTGGCGTCGGCGGTGCCGTAGTACGGCGAGTGTGGCTGCTCCTCGAACGCGGCGGACTCGCCGAACCGGTTCTCGTGCAGGATCTTGCCCGGTTCCTCGTCCCGGAAGTCGTCGAGCTTGGCGCCGCGCAGCAGCGCCAGGATGCGCAGGGTCGTGTTGGCCAGCTCCGGGGTGAACGGTAGGGCCTGGTAGCTGGTGATGATGCTGTCGCGGCCGAACAGCGCCATGAACCACGGCAGGCCGGCGGCCGGCACCGCGACGCCGGGGGTCGTCAGGATCGGGAAGCGCAGCGCCGCCAGGTCGACCATGGTGCGGCCGTACGCCATGTCCAACTGCTCGGAGTCGCACCGCAGGATCGGTGCCCGGCTCAGCCAGCGTTCGACCTCGGCCTCCATGCCGTGCTGGATCTCGCCGGGCATGTGGTGCACGTTCGGGCGTACGTCCTTCGCGCCGCCGGACCGGGCGATGGTCTCCACGTGTACCTCGGCGACCCAGTCGCCGTGCGGCTCGACGTGTGCGGTGAGGGTCAGCCCGCCCTCGTCGAACTGGGCCGGCCGGTCGACGCTGATCACGGTCTCCCGGCGGAAGGTCTGCCGTTCGTAGATCAGTCGCAGCTGGTCCTCGTTGACGATGGTGGTGATGTGTCCCTTCTTGTGTTGGACGTCCTTGATTTCGAAGATGTCGGCGAAGTCGCAGCCGGCGTCGATGCGGATGGTGAGGTCGACCGGCTCCTCCTGGTGGTTGAGCACGGTCAGCCGCTCGTCGAAGCTGCCGCCGATGGTCCGCTGCCGGATGACCGAGATCTTGGCGTCGACGTAGTGCGTCGGCTCGCCGGGCACCAGGAAGAACCGCGCCTCGAAGTAGTGCAGGTCGTCGACGGAGAGCGCGTGCAGGCGCTGTCCGTCGACACTGAGCCGCCACAGCGACAGGAAGCGGGTGTCGAGGGAGAACAGCCCGGTCGGCACCGACGGTGAGGGGTCGACGTCGCCCCGCCGGTCGCTGACGATGAAGTTGTTGCCGTCCAGGATCTTCACGATGTCTTCGTTCATCGGTTCGGCCTTCCGGCGGCGGCCGTCCGCAGCTCCGCGACCGCGGGCGGGCGCAGCTCGCGGACCCTGGGCGGGCGCGGGTCGTGGCTGCCGGGCGGGCCGGGCAGCAGCCGTTGGAAATAGAGGAACAGGGTGAGCTGCCCGGTGAAGACGATTTCGTTGCGGAGTACGGCGCCCGCGGCGTTGATCTGCCCGGTGGTCATCCCCTCGAAGGTTCCCCGGTCGGTGATCACCACGCAGTCCGGCTCGCCGCAGACGTGGCGCGAGACGAACACGATGCCGCGCTTGAACGTGACGTTCCAGGCATCCACCTCTTCGTCGTGGTGCAGGTCGAACCGGATCGTGCCGGTGACGTACGACGGCACCTCCCCGGTTTCCCGCTGGCCGAGTTCCTCGAAGAACGCCTCGGTCGCCCCCAACAGTCCGCCTCCCGTACGCTCCGGCGCCACCGACGGCCGCCCACTGCCTACCCGCCGCAGTGTCGCCGCCGCTGCGGTGGCCCGGCATCACCCCGGCCGGGTGAACCGTCGCCGGCGACGGGCCGTACCGGGGCGGCCCGGCGTCAGGTGAGCCAGCCGGGCCGGACCAGCCCCGCCTCGTACGCGAACACGACCAGCTGCGCCCGGTCCCGCGCACCGAGCTTGATCATCGCCCGGCTGACGTGTGTCTTCGCCGTCGCCGGGCTGACCATCAGGCGGCCGGCGATGCCGTCGTTCGACAGCCCCTCGCCGACCAGGGCGACGACCTCCCGCTCCCGGTCGGTGAGCTGGTCGAGGGCGGGCGACGGGACCGCCGGTCGTCGCTGCCGGCCGGCGAACTCGGCGATCACCCGCCGGGTCACCCGCGGCGAGAGCAGCCCGTCGCCGGCCGCGACCGCCCGTACGCCGCGCAGCAGTTCGACCGGCTCGGTGTCCTTGACCAGGAAGCCGGACGCCCCGACCCGCAGCGCCTCGAAGAGGTACTCGTCCAGCTCGAACGTGGTGAGGATGACGATGCGGGTGGCGCCGAGGCCGGGGTCGGCCACGATCCGGCCGGTCGCCTCCAGCCCGTCGACGCCCGGCATCCGGATGTCCATCAGCACCACGTCGGGCCGGGTCTGCGCGGCGAGCCGGACCGCCTCGGCGCCGTCGGCGGCCTCACCCACGACGGTGATGTCCGGCTCGGCGTCGAGCAGCGCCCGGAATCCGGCCCGGACCAGGGCCTGGTCGTCGGCGAGCAACACCTTGATCACGACATCCACCTACTCACGACTCGTCGCCCGTCGGCAGCCGGGCGTCGACCCGGAACCCGCCCCCGTCCAGCGGCCCGGCGGTCAGCGTGCCGCCCAGGGCCGCCGCCCGGGCCCACATCCCGGCGATGCCGTTGCCGGCCTCGTCGACCGGTGCCGCGGCACCCCGCCCGTCGTCGTCGACCCGTACGGCGAGGGCGTCGTCGTCGTACCCGATGGTCACCAGGGCGGTCGCGGCCGGGCCGGCGTGCCGGCGCACGTTGGTCAGCGCCTCCTGCACGATCCGGTAGCCGGCCCGGTCCACCTCGGCCGGCAGCGGCCGGGCGATGCCCCGGACCCGGGTCCGTACGGGGATGCCGGCGTCGGCGGTCAGTTCGGCGAGCCGGTCGAGGGTCGGCGCCGGTGCCCGGGGCGCCGCCTCCTGCTCCGGCCGCAGCACGCCGAGGACGCCGCGTACCTCGCGAAGGGCCTCGGCGCTGGCGGTCCGGATCGCGGTGAGCGCCTCGCGGGCCTGCTCGGGCCGGCTGTCCATCAGGTGCAGACCGACCCCGGCCTGCACGTTGATCAGTGACAGGTGGTGGCCGAGCACGTCGTGCAGTTCCCGGGCGATCCGCAGCCGTTCCTCGCTGGCCTGCCGGCGTTCCTGCTCGGCCCGGGCGCGGGCCTGCTCGACGCGGGTCCGGGTGATCTCGGCGTAGTGCTGGCCCCGGATGCGGGCCGCCTCGGCGAGCACGAACACCACCAGGATCCACAGTGCGACCACGACCGCCTCGTGCACCTCCGGGCGGGCGCTCGCCGGCAGCCCGAGCCGGTTCGCGCAGAACCATCCGATGCCGAGATAGGCGAGGTAGGCGACCTGCACCAGCACCCAGGCGGCGGTGCGGCGGCCGGCCACCACGGCGGTGAACAGGGCGACGGTCGCGGCGAGGAAGAACGGTGCCCGGGGATAGCCGGCCAGTGGGTAGGCGACCGCCACCGCCAGGTTGACGGCGAGTACGGCGGCCGGGAAGCGGTGCCGGGCGATCAGGGCGGCCGGTCCGGCGACCAGCAGCAGGACCCCGGCGACGTCGAGCGGGCGGGCGGCGGGCGGCTCGGCCTTGGCGGCGACGGCGCCGATGACCTGGATCGCCGCGAGCACGCCGGCGAGGATCACGTGCCGGCGCCAGCGCCCGGGAGCAGGCTTCCACGGCGCCTCCTCCACCAGCCAGGGCAGCCACCCGGCACCGTCGTCCCGCACCTGTCGACGGTATGCCACCGGGGCCGGCACCGGCGTCGGCGCCCCGGCGCGGCGGACGTACGACGCCGGGCGTAGGTCCGCCGCCGGCTACCCCGACGGGCGTACGCGACACGCGCAGCAGCGGTGCCGCCGGGCGCCGTACGGCCGGCGGCGGGGGGTGGCGGCCGCGGGCCCACCCGACCTGAGCTGCCGCTGCCCCGGGCCGGCCGGGCCGCGCCGCCCCGGCACCGCACCCTTTGAATCTACTGTAGACGGACAGGTGTTTGAACGGTGATCTCGCGTTTGACACAGTGGGGCGCTCGCAGACCAACCCTGGGGAGGGTGCACGACCATGATGGGGCCATCGCACGCGCTTTCGGGCGCCACCGTCTGGCTGGCGGGTTCCTGGGCCCTGCACCAGTTCGCCGACTACGAACAGTCACCGCTGGCCATTGCCGTCGGTACCGCGGTCTGCGCCGGTGCGGCACTCTTCCCCGACCTGGACCTGTCCGGCAAGGTCACCCGCAACCAGGGCGGCGCCACCGTGGCCAAGACCTTCGGGGTGGTCTCGCTCTTCATCGCCGAGGTGGTCGAGAAGATCTCACTCGGCGTCTACCACGCCACCAAGCTCAGCAAGGACCCGCACCGCAACAACGGCCACCGGACCCTGACCCACACCATCCCGTTCACCGTGCTGGTCGGCTGGGGAACGACGGCGCTGTGCGCCGCGTACGGCAAGTGGGCCGTCATCGGCATCCTCTTCTTCATGATCGGCCTGGCGCTGCGCGGCCTGTTCGACGAGTGGGCCAAGCGCGCCGGCTGGGTCATCGTCACCCTCGTCTCGGCCGCCGCCGCCTACTTCACCTTCCTCAACCTGCCCGGCGACCGCGGCTATCCGATGATCGGCCTGGCCGTCGGGGTGGGCTGTTTCGTCCACATCCTCGGCGACATGATCACCCGCAGCGGGGTACCGATCCTGTGGCCGATCCCGATCAAGCGGCGGATGTGGCGCATGATCAGCCTGCCTGACAAGATCGCCATCAAGGCCGGCAGCAAGGTCGAGACCGTGGTGCTGCGCGGCGTCTTCACCGTCATCTCCCTGCTCGCCGCCGCCGGCCTGATCGCCCCGGCCGTGCTGCGCAGGTTCGACATCGAGATCTGACGATCGAATAGCCGGGGGCCCGGGCCACGCGCACGCGACCCGGGCCCCCGGCGTCAGTCCCCCTCGCGCTGGGCCGGCACCGTCAACCCCCACGCCTCGACCAGTTCCGGCGAGTCGACCCGCGCCCCGTCGGCGATCCCGTCACAGGAGATCTCGACGATGTCGTCCTTGTGCGCCAGCAGGTAGGCCCGCGCGCCGACGTCCGCGTTGGTCAGCGACGCGATGCCCGGCCAGTGCCGGCGCCCGAACAGCATCGGATAGCTGCGCAGGCCCTCGTACGTGGCACAGACCAGCACGTCCGGGTACGGCAGCGCCGCCACCCGCCGTACCGCGTCGGCGGTGACGCCCGGCATGTCCACCGGCACCACCACGACCGCCTCGACGTCGTCGTCGGCCAGCGCGTCCAGCCCCGCCCGCATCGACGAGCCGACCCCGGTCCCCCACTTGCGGTTCACGACCACCTTGGCGCCGGTCAGCCCGGCGGTCTTGCGTACCCGGTGCGCCGCCGCGCCGAGCACCACGACCACCGGCGCACACCCGCCGTCACGTACGGTCTCCAACATCTGGTCCACCAGCGACTTGTCGCCCTGGTGCAACAACGCCTCCGGGCCGCCGATCCGGCGCCCCCCGCCCGCGGCGATTATCAGTCCTGCGGTGCGATTCAGCTACGTCACCTCCACCATCGGTGACCGACCACCCCGCCCGGGACAGCCGGCCGCGCCCGGGAGGTGTATCTGTTCGATCGGGACCGGCTCCGCCGGTCCGGGGACGGCCGCGGCGCTCCACGCCGGGCGACCACCCCCGTGGAACGCACAACGGACCAACGATCCGCCGCGCCCACGGTGTCGCCGCCCGGGCGTGCCGACTTCCGGGCGTACGCGGCGTCGCTACTTCGCGTCGGCGTAGCACTCCACGACGGACAGGTCGAGCGGGAACCGGACCGGGGTGTCGCCGAAGAGCAGCCGGGTGGCCCGGACCCCGGCCGCCCGGACCAGCGCGGCGACCCGGTCGGCGTCCCCCGCCGGGCAGTGCACCAGCACCTCGTCGTGCTGGAAGAACACCAGCCGGGCCGGGGTCGCGGCCAACTCGCCGCGCAGCGTGGCCAGCATCGTCAGCGCCCACTCGGCGGCCGTCGCCTGGATGACGAAGTTGCGGGTGAACCGGCCCCGGGCCCGGTCCGCCGACCGGGGCCGGACCGGGTCGGCCGGTGCGTCGAACGCGTCGAACCCGTCCTCGTCGCGGATCACCACCGACGCCGGCGGGCAGGTACGCCCCAGCCACGACCGGACCAGCCCGCCGGCCTCCCCGGTCCGGGCCGCCGACTCGACGTGGTCGTAGGCCAGCGGATAACTGCGCCGCAGGACGGCGAGCGCCGGAGCCGCCATGCCGCCGGTCTGGCCGTACATGGCGCCGAGCAGGGCCAGCTTCGCCTTCGCCCGGTCGCCGCCGAACGAGTCGTGGGCCAGGGCCGCGTAGAGGTCGGCGGCCTGCCCGGCGGCGGCCAGCCGGGCGTCGCCGGAGACCGCGGCGAGCACCCTCGGTTCCAACTGGCCGGCGTCGGCGACCACGAGGCGCCAGCCGGGATCGGCGCGCACGGCCCGCCGGACCACCTTCGGGATCTGCAGGGCGCCGCCGCCCCGGGTCGCCCACCGGCCGGAGACGACCCCGCCCGGCACGTATTCGGGCCGGAACCGGCCGTCGCGCACCCAGGTGTCGCACCACGCCCAGCCGTGCGCGGTCCAGATCCGGTACAGCTCCTTGAACTCCAGCAGCAGCGGCACGGCCGGGTGGTCGACGCCGCGCAGCACCCAGGCCCGGGTGTTCGGCAGGTCGATGCCGGCGCGGGCGAAGGCGCGCAGCACCTCGGCCGGCGACTCGGCGTGCAACTGCCGTACGCCGAACGCCTCCGCGATCCGCGCGTTCAGCTCGACCAGCCGGCGGGGTGGCCCACCGACCCGCGACGGTTCGCCGAGCAGTTCGACCAGCAGTTCGTCGTGTACGTCGGCCCGCCACGGCAGGCCGTCGGCGCCCATCTCGGCGGCGATCAGGGCACCGGCCGACTCGGCGGCGACCAGCAGCCGGAACCGGCCGGGCGAGTCGGTGCCGGCGATCCGGCGCCGCTGGTCGGCGTACACGTCGGTCAGGGCCCGGAGCTGGTCGGAGCCGGGCGTGGCCGGCGGTGCGGCGGCGGTCTCGAACAGGGTGCCCTGCAGGTCGCCGGGCGGTGCGGCGGGCCGGGGCGGCGGGTCGGGCGGCACCGGCGCCCCGGTGAGCCGGGCCAGGGCGGCGGGCAGGGCGCGCGGCTCGCCCCAGCGGCCGGCGTGGCCGAGCAGCAGCGCCTCGGTCAGCTCGACGTCGTGGCAGCGGTCGACGCGGATGCCGGCGTGCAGCAGCGGCGGGTAGGCGGTCGCGGTCGACGGCCACAGCCACCGGGGCCGGTGCCGTTTCTCCAGGTCGGCGACTGCGGCGGCGAGGTCGGTGACGGTTTCCGGCGCCCCGTCGGGCCGCCCGGCGTCATCGAGCCGGAGCAGCCGACCGCCGGCCGCGGCCCCGACGCCGGGTCCGGCGTCGGGGCCGTCGGGTACGACCGCCACCAGCATGGCCTCATTGTGCCGGCCACCTGCGACAACTCTCGCCGCCCCGGGCTCTCGCGATCTTGCGGTCATCTCCCCTGTTCGCCGGATTTGTCGGGCGACAAGTGCAAGATCGCGGGGAACTACTTGACGGCGCCGGCGGTGAGGCCGGACTGGATCTGGCGTTGGAAGATGGCGTAGATGATGATCATCGGCAGGATCGCCATGGTCAGCGCGGCGAACAGGCCGCCCCAGTCGGCGTTGAAACCGGCCGAGGTGTTGATGTTGGCGATGCCCTGGGTCAGCACCCACTTGTCCTCGACATCGGTGCCGGGGATGATCGCCAGCGGCAGGATGTACTGGTTCCACTGCCCGATGATGTTGAAGATGGTGATGCTGATCAGGCCCGGCTTCGCCATCGGCATCATCACCCGGAAGAACAGCCGGGTGTGCGAGCAGCCGTCGATCATCGCCGCCTCGGCCACCGAGTTCGGCAACGTCTTGAAGAACGCCGCCAGGAAGAACACCGTGAACGGCAGCGAATACGAGATGTAGACCAGGATCAGGCCGGTGTGGGTGTTGAACAGGCCCAGGTTGCGGACCACGAAGAACAGCGGCACCAGGGCCAGGAACACCGGGAACGCCAACCCCGAGACGAACAGGTAGTAGATCGCCCGGTTGCCGAAGAACTTGTAACGGGCCAGGACGTACGCGGCCATCGAACCGAGCAGCATCGTGCCGAAGGTGCTCACCCCGACCACGAAGACGCTGTTCAGGAAGTACTGGCCGACGTGCGCCTCTTCCCAGGCGCGGGCCCAGTTCTCGAACCGCAGCGCACCCGGCAGCGACCAGGCGTTGCCGAAGATCTCTTCGTTGTTCTTGAACGACGCGAGGAAGGTCCACAGCAGCGGCAGGATCACCAGCGCCGCCCACACCACCAGGAAGATGTGTCCGAACGAGGACAGCAGGCCGACCTCGCGCTTGATGCCCTCCCGGCCGTGCCGCCGCGCCCCCCGGGACGGAGGCGGGGCGGGCTGGACCGGGGCGGGTTTGTCAGTACCGATGGTCATCGTCCGACCTCCCTCACATCTCGACGGATTCGCGCCGGCTGACCCGCAGGCTCAGCGCGGCGAAGGTGAGCGTCAGGAAGAACAGCGCGACGCCCATCGCCGAGGCGTAGCCGTACTTCGAGAAGACGAACGCGTTGCGGTAGATCTCGGCGCCGAGCACCGTGGTCGACCCGTCCGGGCCGCCCTGGTCGACCGAGAGCGTCCAGACGATCGCGAACGCGTCGAACGCCATGATGCCCAGATAGACCCAGGCGACCTGGAGCGTGTCCCACAGCAGCGGGATGGTGACCCGGAAGAACAGGCCGACCCGGGAGGCGCCGTCGAGCATCGCCGCCTCGTAGATGTCCTTCGGGATCGACGCCATCCCGGCAGAGAAGAGTACGACGTAGAAGCCGACGGCCTGCCAGACCAGCACCCCGATGATCGACCACAGGGCGATGTCGGGATTGATCAGGAAGCCGAGCGGTTCCATGCCGAGGCCGCCGAGCAGACCGTTGATCAGACCCGACTCATCGGCGCGGTACACCGCCTGGAACAGCACACCGAGGATGGCCACGGCCAGGACCTGGGGGAGGAAGAACACCACCCGGTAGAACTTCGACCCCCGGACCCCGACCATGACCCCCTGCTTCGCCCCGCCGCCGACGTTCAGCATGAACGCCAGGAACAGGGCGATCGCGATCGTGAGCAGCGGCAGGGCAAGCAGCAGAACGCCGTGGTGCTGCAACGCCTTCCAGAAAACGTCGTCCTGGAACAGACGCTCGAAGTTTTCGAACCCGACGAACTGTCCCGGCGACAGGCCGCGCCAGTTGGTCGCCGCCATGTAGAACGCCTGCGCGTACGGCGCGATGACGAAAACGACGTACAGCGTCACGGGTGCCAGAAGGAACCCTATGACGAACGGGTACTTGCCGTGCCGCATGACCCTGGTACTCCGATCAGCGCGAGAACTTCGTGATGGACGAGTCGGACTTGATGGCGTCCGCCTTCTTCTGCATCCGCTCGACGAACTGCGTGGCGTTCTCCCGCCCGAACATCAGGGCGTTGGTCGCGGTACGCAGCTCGGTGTCCAGCTCCTTGTACCAGTCCGGGAACCGGTAGTTGAAGGCGTCCTGCGCGGACGCGGACAGCGTGGCGCTGGCGCTGGTCAGGCCCGGCGTCAGCGGGATGCCGTCGGACGAGCCCGCGACCGCGGTCAGCGACTTGTTGAGCTCGATGAAGCCCTTGGTGCCGGCCTTCGACAGCATCTGACGCATGTACTCCATGCCGCCGCGCGGGTTCTTGCCCTTGGCGGCGACGAAGTAGCCCTCACCGGGGGCCGCGTACACCGCGGTCCCCGGCAGCTTGTCCGCCGAGGTCGCCGACGGGATCGGCATCACCGCGTAGTTGAAGCCGTCCGGCGTCGACTGGGTCTGCTCGGCCTCCAGCCACGAACCGCTGGGGTAGAACGCCACCTTGCCCTGGTTCTGCTGGAGCTGCACCTCGGTGTGGATCAGACCCTCGTGGCTCTTGTCCATGTACTTGGCGCCGATCTCGGCCCACAGCTCGGCGGCCTGCTTGACCGGCTCGGCCGTCCACGCGCCGTCCTGCAGGTTGTCGATGTTCTTCAGGACGTCCGGTCCACCGATCTTCGCGGCGGTCGACAGGATCACCAGGTACTGGTAGTACGGGGCGTTCTTGCCGGCGTACGAGTACGGCGTGATGCCGGCGGCCTTGATGGTGTCCAGCAGCGCAGTGAACTCCGCCCAGGTCTTCGGCGGCGCCCAGCCCTTCTCCTTGAACAGCTTGTCGGAGTACCACAGGCCGTACACGGTGAAGACGTAGAAGAGCACGAACGGCTTGCCGTTGTAGACGCCCTGCTCGACGGTGCCGGCGATCAGGGTGTCGCGGACCTTCTTGGCCGGGTCGTCGACCGACGGGGCGTCGAACAGTTCGGTCAGGTCCTGCATCTGGCCGTCCTGCACCAGCGCGCCGAAGTCCATGAACTTGGTGCCGGAGTTGTTCACGAAGTCCGGCGGGTTGCCGCCGGCGAACCGCGGCTGGAGCGTGGTCGCGATCTCCTGCGTCGCCGAGTGCTTGATCTCGGCCTCGGGGAACTTCGTCTTGTACAGCGGCTGGTGCACGTCGGTGGCGTACTTCTCGCCGTAGCCACCGTTGAAGATCACGATCTCCAGCGGCGCCTTCGGGTCGACACCGAGCGGGTTCTCGGCGGTCTTCTCGCCCTCCGCCTGCTCCTGGGGCTCGTCGCCACCGCTGCCGACGCAGGCGCTGAGCAGGCCGGCGGCCGGCGTGGCGAGCAGGCCGACCGTGGCGGCCCGGCGCAGAACCGTGCGCCGGGTGAGGTCCGACGTGTTGTCGGGGGTTGCGGACATGTCTCGCTCCTCGGATCGGTTACATCGCGTCGAATTCGAGTTATCGGATGGCACGGGTCAGGCGGTGCGCCGGATACGTCCGGCGTACCGCGACTCGAGCGCGGTGTTGTGTTCGTCCCCGCCGGGGACGTTCGCGGAGAGGTAGATCGGGGGTACCTCACCGGCTACTTGGAACCGTCGTACGATCTCTGCGGTCAGCAGCTGCGCGAGCAGCGCCGCGGTGACCGAGGAGACCGCACAGACCGCGCCGCCGCTGGTCAGCGGCAGCAGTGCGTCGCCGTACGGCGCGCCGTTGTCCAGCACGACGTCGGCGATGTCGGCGAGCCGTTGGCCGGACGGGTGCCGTGGTGCGACCCGCGCGGTGTGCTCGACGGAGGTGACCGCAACCAGGTGGTGGCCGCGGGCCTTGACCAGCGTCGCCAGCTCGACGACCGAGCCGTTGATGCCGGACTGGGACGCCACCACGAACACGTCGCGCGGCTGTGGCGCCGCGAGCGCGTAGATCTGGTGGGCGATTGCGGGGTCGCGTTCGAGCTTGGGGTCGCCGAGCACGTCCCGGGAGGCGTCACCGTGCAACACCAGGTCGCGTAGCGACAGCTGGTTGGTGGGCACCAGCCCGCCGGCCCGGGCGACGAGTTCGGCGGCGAACGCCTCGGAGTGGCCGGCGCCGAACGCCTGGAGCACACCGCCTTCGCGCAGGCTCCCGGCGATCAGGTCGGCGGCCCGGGCGATGCCGGCGGCCTCGGAGTCGAGCAGCCGGTCGAGAACCGGCCGTACGGCGTCCGCGTACCCCTGCATGCTGACCACGTGGCCCCTCTCGCAGCGCTCGTCAAGCCCGGTCACGCCGCACCGTCCTTGGCGGCCTTGTGACCGTCGACGGCCTGGGCGGTGCGCTGGAACGCCGCGTGCGCCACGTCGTGGGTACGCTGTGCCACCGCGATGTAGAGCAGGTCGAGCACCACAAGTTGCGGGTGCCGGGCAGAGAGCGCGTCGGGCCGGAAGGTGGTCGCCTGGGTGGCGGTCACCAGCACGATGTCGGCCAGCTCGGCGAGCGGCGAGCGCGGGAAGCTGGTCAGCGCGACCGTGGTGGCGCCGTGGCTGCCGGCCTCGGCGAGCATCTCGATCGTCTCCCGCGTCTGTCCACTGTGGGAGATCCCGACGGCGACGTCGCCGGCCCGCTGGAGGGCGGCGCTGGCCAGTCCGTTGTGCACGTCGGTCCAGGCCCAGGCCGCCACGCCGATGCGGTGCAGGCTGAACTGCAGTTCCTCGCCGACCAGCGCGCTACCGCTGGCGCCGAAGATGTTGACCCGCTGCGCGCCGGCGATGGCGTCGGCGGCGCGCTCGACCTCGGCCAGGTCGAGCAGCGCGGCGGTGTCGTGCATGGCCCGGGTGTCGGCCGCCATGATCTGGTCGAGCACCCGGTCGAGCGGGTCGCCGGGCTGGATCTCCCGGCCGATGTCGATGCTCCAGCCGGCGGAGCGGGCCCGGCCGGTCTCGGCGGCGATGCCGAGCCGCAGTTCGGCGTACCCCTCGTAGCCCAGCGCGCGGCAGAAGCGGGTGACCGTGGCGGGCGAGGTGCCACTGCGTTCGGCCAGTTCGACGATGGTCGCCCGGGCGGCGGCGTCGGGGTCGCTGAGCACCTGGTCGGCGACCCGCAGCAGGGCGCCGGTGAACTCGGGCAACCGGGCCCGTACGCGCAGCAGGGCACCGTCGTCGGCGACCGACAGCGACGGGGGTGCGGCGGGCCGGCGGCTGCCCGCGGAGGAGTCGACCACGGCGGTCACCGCGGCGACGTCCACCTCGCGTTCAGCCATGCCTTCGCCTTTCGGAAAGGAGTGTTAACTGTTAGTGGTAAAAGTTCTTACTAAAGGCCCCTCTCTGTCAAGGCCATGGGTGAAGTTTTCAAACTGTTACCTCGGCCCGGCACTGATTGCCGGCCCCCGGGGTTGCCCGCGACCGCCGCGCCGCGCAGCATGGACGCCGGCAGATCCGACGACTCCATCGACTTCATCGGCAGAGGCGGCCAGGGTTCATGAGCGAATCCCTCGTGGTGGGGCTCGACATCGGCGGCACCTCCACCCGCGCGCTGGTCGCGACCACCACCGGCACCGTCCTCGGCCGGGGCCGCGCCGGCGGCGGCAACCCCACCACGCACGGCGCCGACGCCGCCGCCGACGAGCTGCGACTCGCCCTCACCGCCGCCCTCGCCCCGGTCGACCCCGGCCGGGTCAGCGCCGCCGCCATGGGTCTCGCCGGCGCCGGCCGACTGCTCGCCGACCCGGTCGCCCGCGCCGCCTTCGACCGGGTCTGGGACCAGGTCGGCCTGCGCTGCGGGTACGACGTCACCGGCGACGCCCTCGCCGCCTACGCCTCCGGCACCCCGCACCCCGACGGCAGCATCGTCATCGCCGGCACCGGGGCCATCGCCGGCGAGATCCGCGACCTCACCCTGCACCGAGTCGCCGACGGCCACGGCTGGCTGCTCGGCGACGCCGGCTCCGGATTCTGGCTCGGCCGGGAAGCCGTACGGCGCACCCTCGCGGCGATCGAAACCGGTCAGCCACGGTCGGGCCTACCCGACCTGGTGATGACCGAACTGCTCGGCGACCCGGCCACCGGCGGCGGCCCCCCCGCCGGACCCGCCCGGCGCACCGTCGACGCCCTCGTCCAGGCCGTCACCGCCCGCCCGCCGATCGCCCTGGCCGCCCTCGCCCCGCTCGTCGTCCGCGCCGCACGCGACGGCGACCCCGTCGCCACCGACGTCATCGCCACGGCCGCCCGCCTGCTGGCCGGCAGCGTCGGCCGGATCCGCGGCGACGGCGACCGCGGCCCCATCGTGCTCGGCGGCGGGCTGCTGACCGGGGACACGCCGCTCTCGGCCGCGCTCAGCGACGCGCTGCGCGAACGGTGGCCGGCCGCTCCCCTGGTGACCGCCGGGGACGGCGCGGCCGGCGCGGCATGGCTGGCCGCCCGGACCCTGCCCGACGTCACCGACCCGGCCGCCCTGCACCACCGCCTGCTCGGAGCTGGCGCTCTGCCGTGATCGTCTGCTGTTCCGCCGTCCCCGCACGGCGTGTCGACCGCCTGATCAGCAGACGATCACGGACTACTTCAGCTGGCCGGCCGTCAGTCCGCTCTGAATCTGACGCTGGAAGGCGATGTAGACGACCAGGACCGGCAGCATCGCGAGGGTGAGCCCGGCGAACAGGCCGCTGTAGTCGCCCTCGTAGCCCTGGTTGATCGCGAGCGCCGCCAGCCCCTGCGCCAGCACCCACTTCGACTCGTCGCCCTGCATCAGCACCTGGGGCAGGATGAACTGGTTCCAGTGACTGAGGAAGTTGAAGATCGCGATGCTGATCAGCCCCGGCCGCGCCATCGGCAGCATCACCCGGAAGAACAGCCGGAAGTGGCCGCAGCCGTCGATCAGCGCGGCCTCGGCGACCGAGGTCGGCAGCGTACGGAAGAACGCGGTCAGGAAGAACACGGTGAACGGCAGCGAGTACGCGGCGTACACCAGGACCAGGCCGGTCCAGGTGCCGAACAGCCCGGCGTTGCGGACGACGAAGAACAACGGCACCAGGGCCAGGAACACCGGGAACATCATCCCGCCGACGAACAGGTAGTAGGCGAGCTGCCGGCCGCGGAACTCGTAGCGGGCGAAGACGTACGCGGCGGTGGCGCCGAAGAACATGGTCAGGGTCAGCGAGCCGGCGACGACGATCGCGCTGTTGAGGAAGTACTGGCCGATGTTCGCCTCGGTCCAGGCCCGGGCCCAGTTCTCCAGGCGCAGCGAGGACGGCAGCCCCCACGGGTCGCCGAGGATCTCTGCGTCGCTCTTGAACGAGCTGACCAGCACCCACAGCAGCGGAAACGCGGTCAGCAGTCCCCACAGCAGCAGGAAGCCGTGCGAGAAGGCGTTGGCGACGCCGGTCTCGCGGCGCGGGGCCGGATCGCTCTTGCGGACCTTCGCCACATCGGAGGTAGACCGATCAAGAACGGTCACCGGGTCGCCTCGCAACGCTCGCTCATGAGTATTCGATCCGATCACGCCGGGCGGCGCGCAGGGCCAGCACCGCCACCGAGAGGGTCAGGAAGAACATGACGACACCGATCGCGGAGGCATACCCGAACTTGGTCTCGCTGCCGAAGGCGGTGTCGTACATCCGCAGGCCGATCACGTCGGACGAGAAGTTCGGTCCGCCGTTGGTCATCAACTGCACCAGGATGAACCCGTCGAGGGCGGCGATGGCCAGATAGATCCAGGCGACCTGGACGGTGTCCCACAGCAACGGAATGGTGACCTTGAACAGGGTCACGAACCGCGACGCCCCGTCGAGCATGACCGCCTCGTAGATGTCGCGCGGGATGGCCTGCATGGCGGCGCCGAACAGCACCACGTAGAAGCCGACGTTGCTCCAGATCAGCACGGCGAGCACGCACCAGAACGCGAAGCGCGGGTCGCCGAGCCAGGTCGGCCCGGTGATGCCGAAGGTCCCGAGGGTGGCGTTCAGCAGGCCGTTGTTGGGGTGGTAGACCTCCCGCCAGATGATCGCGATGATCACCACGGACAACACCTGCGGGAAGAAGTAGACCAGCCGGTAGGCGGCCGTGCCGGTCACCCCGACCACACCGGCCCGGCCGCGCCGGCCACCCATGTTGAGCATGGTGGCGAAGAATAGGCCCAGCCCGATCGTCACCAGCGGCAGCACCAGGAGCAGGACCGCGTTGTTCTTGATCGCGTTCCAGACGTAGCCGTCGCGCAGCAGCGTGGCGAAGTTCTCCAGCCCGACGAAGTCGGCCTCCGCGGAGTAGCCGAGCCAGTTGGTGGTGGAGATCTGGAACGCCTGCAGGTACGGCGACAGCACGAAGATGCCGTAAAGCAGCAGCGGCGGCACCAGGAAGGTGACGATCAGCGGATACTTGCCATGTCTCACGGAGATTCTTCCTGCCCACGGAGGCCGACGCGGGACCGGCGGACGGTCCCGCGTCGGCGTGGCTGCTAGGCCCGCTTGTACTTGGTGATCGAACTGTCGGCGGCGATCTCGTCCGCGCCCTTCTGGCACTGGTCGAGGAACTCCGCCGGGCCGATCCGTCCACTGAAGAACTCGCCGCAGGCGGCGTCGACGAGGTTGCGCTCCAGCTTGCGGTAGTACGAGGGGTAGACCCAGTTGAAGCCGTTGGTCGCGGACGCGTCGAGCGCCTTGACGACGCTGGTCAGCCCGGGCGGCAGCTCGACGCCCTCGGTGCTGCCGGCCACGACGGTCAGGCTGGAGACCTTGCGGGTGAAGTCCTGGGCACCCTTCATCGACAGCATGACCCGCAGGTACTCCAGGCCGCCGGCGACATTCTTGCCCTTGGCCGGCACCACGAACGGCTCGCCGGCGGTGCCGCGGATCGCCTCGTACGGCAGCTTGTCCCCGGCGCCGAGACTCGGCGTCGGGGCGACGGCCATGTCGAAGCCTTCCGGGGTGACCTTCTTCTGCTCGCTCTCCAGCCAGGAGCCGCAGGAGATGAAGGCGGCCTGCCCCTGGCACCAGGCGGTCTGCGACTGCACGTGGTCCAGGCCGGGTGAGCCGGCGAGGATGTAGCCGTCCTTGACGATCTGGTGCCAGGCGTCGGCGGCGGTCCGCATCGCGTCGGACTTCCACGCGTTGGGTTCGAGGTTGTCGATCGCGGTGGCGACCTCGGGTCCGCCGAACTTGATGGCCGTGGAGATCACCGGCCAGCTCATGTAGCGGGGGTGCTTGCCGGCGTACGTCCACGGGGCGATGCCGGCGGCCTTGATCTGCCGGCAGAGCGCGATGTGGTCGTCCCAGGTCTTCGCGTCGGTCCAGCCCCGGTCGGCGAACAGCTTGGCGGAGTGCCAGATGCCGTACACGGTGTAGGTGTAGTTCATGACCAGGAACCGGCCGTCGTAGGAGCCGACCTCGACGGCGCCGGGCAGCAGGGTGTCGCGGACGGTCTTGCCCGGGATGTCGAGGCTGGGCGCGTCGAGCACCTCGCCGAGGTCGGCGAGCGCGTCCTGCGAGACCAGACCGTTGAAGTCGATCTGGCCGGCGCCGGAGTTGTTCACCACGTCCGGCGGGGTGCCGTCGACGAAGCGGGGTTGCAGGGTCTTGCTGATCTCCGGGGTGGCGGAGTGGGTGATCTTCGCCTGGGGGTGCTTCTCGTTGTACATCGCCTGGTGGGCCTTGGCGTACTCCTCGCCGAAGCCGCCGTTGAAGATGACGACCTCGAGCGGGGCGTCCGTCTTGACGCCGAGCGGGTTGTCGGCCGTCTTCTCGGCCCGGTTGGCGTCGCCGCCGTCACCGTCGTCACCGCCGCCGCCGAGTGCGCAGCCGCCGAGCAGGGCGGCGGCGGGGGTGGCGAGTACGCCGGCGGCGGCGACGCGACCCAAAATGTCACGCCTTTTCATGGTCTCTCCTCTATTGACGGAGGGGCGTTGCAGACCTTCGACCGTTGCTGTTGCATCACTGGTGCTTGTCTTCAGTTAACCACCAATTATTGAAGGATTCTTACGACATCAAGGCTCGGACGGCAAGCCCTCGGCCCCGAACCGTTACGATCCTCGACCATCCCGCCCTGGCGTTCCCCCACAGCCGACGGTCCCCGAAGACGGACCGGGCGGGAGGACGCGACCCGTCGCCGGTTGACCGACGTCGATACGCTGCAGGACACCGCTGTCGGACGCCGCGCCCGTCGAGGAGGACGAATGGCCGCCGGACCGTACAAGACGGAAACCACCACCGCTGACTGGCTCAACGAACTGCGCACCCGGGGCGACGATCTCACCCGGGCCCGCGACTGGGCGGGCATCCACGCCTACCGCGGCGAACTGCGGCGCGACGTCGTTTTCTGGACCCACATGTGGGGGCCGTGGTGCGCCGTCGCCGCCCACCGGATCGGCGACCCGGGCGCGTACGCCCTGCTCGACGAGGTGATCGACGGCGGCTTCCGGCAACCGGAGGTGCTCTTCGGCGAGCTCGAAGCCGCGTTCGGCGGCGACCCAGACTGGCCCCGGCTGCGGGAAAGGCTCGCCGCCCCCGCGCCGCCACCGTCGCTGGAACTGCTCACCTGGCCCGTCCTGCCGACGGCCCCGCCGCCGGCACTGTTCCGGTTGCCGCCGGAGCGCGAGCCGGCGCTGCGGGCGCGGATTCCCGCCCCGGCGACCGACGCGTGGGAGACGGCCACCGGCCTGGCCGAGTGGGTCGGCCGGCGGTGGGCGCACGCGAACGGCCACCTGGACGTCGACGACGCGGTGACCTGTCTGGAGCGGGTGGACGCCGGCGAACGGTTCGCCTGCGTCGAATACGCGCTCGTGCTGACCCAGGCGCTCAACGCGGTCGGGATTCCGGCCCGCCGCCTCGACCTGCGGCAGCCGGACCATCACGTCGGCCTGTCCCGGGGGCACATGGCGACCGAGGCGTGGATCGACGGCCTCGACCGGTGGATCGTCCTCGACGGACAGAACCGGTGCCACTGGGTCGACTCCGACGGCACCCCGCAGGGGGCGGCACAGCTTCAGGCGGCGGTCCGGGCGGGCCTGCCGGTACGGGCGGTCCGCCGCGGCGCCGCCCTCTCCGCTGAGGAGACCGACGTCTGGCGGTCGCATTTCGCGGCGGTGGCGACGACCGGCGGCACCTGGGCGGCCGGCGCGTTCGTGCCCGTACACCAGGAACGTGGCCTGGTGTGCACGCCACGGCTGGAGCGCGACCCGGCCGTCCTCTACCCCGACCTGTCCGGTGTCGGGATCGGCCTCGACCTGGTCGACGGGTGGGCCGCGATACGTCCCGTCACGAACCACCCGTTCGCCGACGGGTTCCGGATCGAGACGGACACCGGCACCGGGACGCTGCCGGTCGGCGGGGCGTGGGTGCTGGCCACCGACCCGGGTGAGCACCGGGCGACCGTGGCGGTGCGGACCCGCTACGGCAGCCTGACGCCGCACGAGCTGACCTACCGGGCGCGGTGAGAGCGGCCCGGGCGACAACCCTTCGCCCCGTGGTCACCCGATGGCCACCACCGATCACCTAAATTGATTGCCATTTATTGATTTGGTGATTGGGGCGTACATGATCGACAGTGGCCGGACCATCCGGCGATCGTGGACGGCAGCCGCCCTGGTGCTGGCGCTGGCCGCGGTCACGCTCACCGTGGCCGCGCCGGCCCGGGCCGCGGTCAGCCGGGCCGACCTGGCGCTGCGCTGGGCACCGATCCACTACCAGGACGTCGACGTGACCGGCAGCCACGCGCTGGCCGGCCGGTCCGACTACATCACCCGCGTCGACTTCGACGGCGACCTCGCCGGACGCAACAACTGGGACCGGGCCGCCGCCCCGGACGTGTCGTTCGCCGCCCACGTCTACTACTCGGTGCTGGAGACGGCCAGCCACTGGTACCTCACCTACTTCTTCTTCCACCCCCGCGACTGGACCGACCATCCGTTCTTCGAGACCGAGCACGAGAACGACGGTGAGGGCGTGTTGTTCGTCGTGGAACGCGACGGCTCCACGTACGGCACCCTGCGGGCGGCGGTGACCGTGGCGCACGGCGACTTCTTCTCGTACACGCCGGCCGGCAGCACCTGGACCGGTGGCCGGGAGACCGTGGACGGCACGGTGCGGTTCCAGTCCTCGCCGCACGACCCGCACCAGCACCCGGTGACCGCCCAGGAGGCGAAGGGGCACGGTCTCAAGGCCCACCCGCAGTACGACATCGTCGGCGACGGCATCGTCTACTACCCGTCGACGGTGGCCGAGACACCGGGCCACGCCGACGACCGCGACGTCCGCTACCGGCTCGTCGACATCTTCGCCCCCGGCGGCCTGTGGGCGCAGCGCGCCAACCCGGACCTGTTCGCCCACCTCGGCACCTTCGCCGGCGACGCCTCCGGCGGCTGCGGCACCGGCACCTGGGCCTGCTCGGTCAACTCGGCCAACGCCCCGTGGGGCTGGGACGACGGCGACGACCTCCCGGCCCGCGGCGAGATCGCCACCGATCCGGCGAAACTGTCCACCGAGTACTTCGCCGTTCCCGGCGGCCTGTCCCGCACCTACACCTACAACCCGTACGCCAGCGAGGCGGCGGCCCTGGCCGAGGCGGCCCGGACCGCGCCACCGGTCGTCGACTGACGAGTCTCCAGCGCCGGGGTGGGCGGCCGCTCCCCCGCCCCGGCGCCCCGGGCCCGTTCGCGAGTGCTGCCGCCGCAGGTCGGGCCGGTGTCGTACGGTGTCGACGTCCGGCCAGCCACGCCGGCCGGGTCGACGACGTGGAGGACCGCATGCCCGAGGAGATCACGTTCGACCGGATCGCTCCTGTCGTGCCCGTGCGTGACCTGGATGCCGCGCTCGACCGCTACCGGCGGCTCGGCTTCACCGTGCGGCCGTACGCCGGTGTCGACCGGTACGGGTTCGTCGACCGCGACCGGATATCCCTGCACCTCACCGAGTGGGCCGAACACGACCCGGCCCGGACGGCGGCGGCGGTCTACCTCTACGTCTCCGACGCCGACGCCGTGCACGCCGCCTGGGCCGGGTCAGGTGTCGAGGGCCGGTTGGGTGCGCCGGCCGACACCCCGTACGGGCTGCGGGAGTTCGCTTTCGTCGACCCGGACGGGACGCTGCACCGGGTGGGTTCCCCGATCCCGCCCGGGTAGCGCCTGGTCAGCTCGGGTCGGCGTGTCCCTGCCGCCAGTAGCCCATGAAGGCGACGGAGCCGCGGTCCATCCCCCGGGTCGACACCAGGTGCCGGCGCAGCTGCCGGATGACGCCGGCCTCGCCGGCCAGCCAGACGTAGCTCGGGCCGGCCGGGACGTCCCAGAGGATCTCCTCCGGGTCGCCGTCCCCGGCCTCGACGGCGGCCGGGCGGTTGGCCGGGAACAGTCGTTCGGCAGCCGCCCGGACCGCCGGTTCCAGCCGGCTGCCGTGCGGTGCGCCGGACCGGGGCAGCCAGGTGACGGTCACCCCGGCGGGTGCCGGACAGTCGAGGACGTCCTCCGGCAGCGGCACCTCCATGAGGATCTCGCCCTGGCTGTCGGCCGGCAGCCGCTCGGCGATGGCGCAGATCGCCGGCACCGCGGTCTCGTCACCGGCGAGCAGCATCGGGCGGTTCGCCTGGGCCGGCACGAACTCCCGGCCGCCGTGGTCCCCGTGGTAGGCGTTGTCCGGCCCCATGACGACGATCCGGTCGCCGGGGCGGGCCGTCGCGGCCCAGCGGGCGGCGGGGCCGTGTGGACCTCCGTCGTGCAGGACCAGG
This sequence comes from Polymorphospora sp. NPDC050346, assembly GCF_040655695.1. Lineage (NCBI taxonomy): Bacteria > Bacillati > Actinomycetota > Actinomycetes > Micromonosporales > Micromonosporaceae > Polymorphospora > Polymorphospora sp. NPDC050346. The sequence goes on from NZ_JBFAKM010000022.1 coordinate 25,952, forward strand.
TCGACGTCGATCTCGCGGTCCGCGCACCGTACGGCCCGGACGGTGTAGGTGCGGAACGGGTTGCGCTGGTCGGCGGGGAGCGACCGCCAGCGCCGGTACCAGTCCGGTCCCTCGGGCAGCGTCCGGAAGCCGTGTTCGGCGAGCGGGAAGACGAGCTTGATCCGCAGGTCGTAGCCGAGGTCGGCGAACCGGTCGAGGTCGGTGCCGGTGAACGTGGCCCGCAGGAACGACGGGCTGAGGCGCCGCAGCCGGGCGGTCTCGGTGTGGAAGTGCCGCCACGGTGCGACGGATTCCGGGGCGGGGCGGAGGTCGGTCATCGGGGCCTGCCTTGGTCGTGGGTGCGGGATGGCCGGTTGCCGGGGCGGGTCATCCGGTCGCCGCCCGGTCGGTCCGGGAGCGCCAGAGCAGCCAGACGAAGTACGGCGTGCCGATCAGGGCGGTGACCAGGCCGGCCGGGATCTGCGCCGGGGCGATGACGGTCCGGCCGAGGGTGTCGGCGAGGCTGACCAGGACCGCCCCGAGCAGGGCGGCGACGGGCAGCACCCGGGCGTGCCGGCCGCCGACGAGGGCACGCGCGAGGTGCGGGGCGACGAGGCCGACGAACCCGATCACGCCGACCGCGGAGACGGCGGTGGAGGTGAGCAGTGCCGCGCCGGCCAGCGCGACCAGTCGGGTGCGTTCGAGCCGTACGCCGAGCACCCGCGGCGTGTCGTCGTCGAGGGAGAGCAGGTCCAGGTGCCGGCGGGCGAGGACGACGACCGGGGTGAGCACCAGCAGGGCGATCGCGACCGGCAGGAGTTGCGGGGCGGTACGGCCGTACGTCGACCCGGAGAGCCAGGTCAGCGCCTTGGCGGTGTTCCACGGGTCGGAGCGCACGACGATGAACGTGATCATCGCCAGGCCGGCGGCGGACACGCCGACGCCGATCAGGACGAGCCGGTCGGAGCTGAGCCCGCCCCGCCAGGCCAGCCCGTAGACCAGGGCGAAGGTCAGCAGGGCGGCGCCGCCGGCCACCGTCGACATCGCCCAGACGCCGGCCATCGGGACGAAGGTGAGCAGGGAGACCGCGCCGACCCCGGCGCCGGCGGTGATGCCGAGGATTCCCGGCTCGGCCAGCGGGTTGCGGCAGACCGCCTGGACGGTGGTCCCGGCGATGGCGAGGGCGGCGCCGGCGAGCAGTGCCGCACCGACGCGTGGATACCGCTGGTCGAGGACGAACGTGTACGCGACGCCGCTGTTTCCGCGTAGCCAGTTGACGACGTCGCCGGTGAGCAGCCAGGTGTCCCCGGCGAGCATGCCGAGGACGACGGCGCCGACGGCCGCGCCGGCGCAGATGCCCAGTACGACGCCGAGCCGGGTCCGGGAGCGGGCGGCGTTCGGCCGGGCGGCGGGCGGTTGGCGGGTCGGCCCGGAGTCGCGGTGCCGGCGGGCCAGCCAGACCAGGATCACGGCGCCGAAGATGGTGGTGGCCACGCCGGTGGGGATGTCGACGCCGGCCTGACCGCCGAGGGTCGCGCGCAGGACGACGTCGGAGGCCAGGACGAGGAAGGCCCCGGCGAGGCCGGACAGGGGCAGCAGGACCCGGTGCCGCTGGAGCCCGGGCACCCAGCGGGAGAGCAGACGGCTGACCACCGGTGCGCAGAGTCCGACGAAGCCGACCGGGCCGGCCAGGGTCACCGCCGCCGCGGCGAGCCCGACGGCGAGCAGGGTCACCACCAGCCGGGTACGGCGGACGTCGAGGCCGAGCACGCTGGCGGTGTCGTCGCCGAGGGCGAGGATGTCCAGCCGCCCGCCGATCAGCAGGCAGCCGGCGACGCCCAGGGCCACGACCGGGGCGAGTTGCGCCACGGCGCTCAGGTCGCCCTGCACCAGCGAGCCGTTGCCCCAGGCGAAGAGTCCCATGGTCGACTCCTCGAAGAGGAGCATCAGCAGCGTGGTCAGGGCGCTGAGCGCCAGCGCGGTCGCCGATCCGGCCAGGATGAGCCGGGTCGGTCCGGAGGCGCCGCCGGCCGACAGGAGCAGCACCAGGCCGGCGGCGGCCAGGCCGCCGGCGAAGGCGGCGAGCCCGGCCGGCAGGGCGGGCAGGTTGATGCCGACGGCGGCCACGGCGACCACGGCGAGGTGGGCACCGGCGTTGACGGCGAGGGTGTCGGGCGAGGCCAGCGGGTTGCGGGCGAGCGACTGGAGGACGGCGCCGGCGAAGCCGAGGGCGACACCGACGGTCAGTCCGGCGAGGAGCCGGGGCAGTCGGGAGCCGACCAGCACCTCGGCCGCGCCGGGGTCGCCGCCGCCCACGACCAGCCGCAGCAGGTCGACGGCGTTGATCGAGGACGTGCCCTGGGTGAGGTGGACCAGGGCGATCGCCACGGTCAGGACCGCCGCCACCGTGAACGCGACCGTGAGGCGGCCGACGGCCGGCGCGGGTGACGCCGGTGGCGTCACCCGCGGCAGGGTGTCGACCTGGCTCAAGATGTGTAGGCCGCGACGAGCTGCTCGGCGTACTGGATCCCGGACAGCGGGCCGCCGAAGGTCCAGATGCCGTCCGGCATCCGGTGCAGCTTCTTCTGCTGCACGAAACCGAGGGACTGCCAGATCGGGTTGCCGGACAGGCCGCCGACGAAGACGTCGTCGCCGTCGGAGGCGTTGTAGAAGAAGCGTACGTCCGCGTCCTTGATGGCGGTCAGCCCTTCGACGTCGGTCTGGTCCAGGGCCCACATCGGGTCGCCGGCGCCTGGCCACGCGTTCTTCAGCCCGAGCGCGATGCCGATCTGGGAGACGAAGGCGCCCTGGCCGAACATCCGGATCGAGACGCTGCCGCCCTGCTGGTAGCCGTCGGCGATGGCGAACTGCTGGCCGGCGGCGCCGGCGGCGGCGATCTTCTGCTTTCCGTCGGCGATCGCGGCGTCGAAGTCGGCGAGCACCTTCGTCGCCTGCTCGGTGCGGCCGACCGCGGTCGCGATGGTCTGGAACTCGTCGCGCATCCGGCCCAGGTTGTCGTCGGTGTCGCTGCCGGCGGTGACCAGCACCGGCACGTACTTCTCGAGCTGGGCGACGAGTTCGGCGCCGCGGTTGGAACGGGCGAGGACGAGGTCGGGTTGCAGGGCGACGATGGAGTCCACGCTCGGTTCGGCGCGGGTGCCGACGTCCGTCACGGACGCGTCGAGCTTGGCCGCGGTCACCCAGGTGCCGTAGCCCTTGACGTCGGCGACGCCGACCGGCATGACGCCGAGGCTGACCAGTTGCTCGACCTCCGCCCATTCGAGGGCGACGATCCGGGTGGCGGGGGCGTCGAGGGTGATCTCCTTGTCCCGGCTGTCGGTGAAGGTGACGGGCCCGGTGCCGGCGGCGCCGGACTCGGTCGCGGTCGGGGTCGGCTCGGTGGTGCCGCAGGCGCCGAGCAGGAGTACGCCGGACAGGGCGGTGACGAGGAGGGTGCGTCGGTTCATGCTTCTCTCTTTGACGACAGGCAGGGTGGACCGGCCCGCCGGGTTCCGGCGGGCGGCTGGGTGGTGGTCGGGGGCGGGTCAGGCCGCGGCGGTGCTCCGGTGGGTGTGCCGACCGATCGGCCGGGTGTTGAGGTGGCCGGTGACGGGGTCGGTGGTCACCTCGATCGGGATGCCGTAGGTCCCGGTGAGGATCTCCTCGGTGAGGACGTCGGCCGGTGGTCCGGCGGCCCGGACCCGGCCGCCGTGCAGCAGCACGATCCGGTCGGCGATCGCGGCGGCCTGGTTGAGGTCGTGCAGGACGAGGCCGACGGCGACGCCGTGGGTGTCGGCGAGGTCGCGGACCAGGTCGAGGATCTCCACCTGGTAGCGCAGGTCGAGGAAGGTGGTCGGTTCGTCGAGCAGGATGATCCGGGTGTCCTGGGCGAGGCAGGTGGCGAGCCAGACCCGTTGCAGTTCACCGCCGGACAGTTCGTCGACGCCCCGGCCGGCCATGGTGTCCACGCCGGTGACCTGCATGGCCCAGGCGATGACGCGCGGCCCGTCGGGGTCGGTGGAGCGCCAGCCGCCCTTGTATGGATGGCGGCCGTAGCCGACGACGTCGCGGACGGTGACTCCACTGGGGACCGGGCGGCTCTGGGTGAGCAGGGTCACCCGCTGGGCGAACTGCCGGGCGGTGAGATCGGCCGCCGAGGATCCGTCCGCGAGGGTGATGCTGCCCGCGGTCACCCGGTGCAGCCGGGCCAGCGCGCGCAGCAGCGTGGACTTGCCGCTGCCGTTCGGCCCGAGCAGCACGGTGACGGCGCCCTCGGTGAGGTCGACCCCCGCGTCGTGCAGGACGGGGTGTCCCTGGTAGCCCAGCGAGAGGTTGGCCGCCCGCAGCCCGTCGCGTTGCCGCGGCCGGGCGCTTCCCGGCTGAAGCACATCCACCATGCCACTCAGGTTAGCCTAACCTTTGATCTTGTCAAACAGGTCCCGGCGCCCTGACCGGCACGAACGCACCGCCGGTCAGCGCCGGGCGTCCCGCGGCGGCCGGCGCAGCACCAGGATCCGGTCACCCCGGGTACGCACCGAGGCCGTACCGTCGCGGCGCCGACGGACCCGCAGGTCGAACGTCGCCCCGCCGACCCGTACCCCCTCGATCTCCAGGTCGGGCAGCCACGCCGGCAGGTGCGGATCGACCAGCAGGGTCCGCAGCGGACCGACCGGCCGGGCCACCAGCAGCGCCTGCACGATCGCCACCACCGTGCTCGCCGACCACGCCTGCGGCGAGCACGAGTCCGGATAGACCCCCGGGTACGGCGTCTCGGACCGCGACAGCCCGCTCAGCACCTCCGGCAGCCGGTGCCCCTCGAACATCCCGGCCGCCGCGAAAAGGCCCTCCGCCACCGCGTGCAGGTGCGGCCAGCAGCCGTACCGGGCCAGCCCCAGCGCCACCGTGCCCGCCTCGACCGGCCAGACGCTGCCCCGGTGGTAGCTGAACGGGTTGTAGGCCGGATGGTCCGCCGACAGCGTCCGGACCCCGAAGCCGCTGAACATGTCCGGACGCATCAGCCGGTCGGCCACCACCCGGGCGACCCGACGCGACACGATCCCGGCCGCCAGCAGGTGCCCGTCGTTCGAGTTGGCCGACACCACCGGCCGGCCGCCCGGCCCCAACGCCATCGCGTGGAACCCGTGCTCCGGCAGCCAGAACGCCCGGTGGAACCGCCGGCGCAGCGCCGCCGCCCGGCCGATCAGCCGGACCGCGTACGCCCGCTCGCCGGTCGCGGCGAACGCCAGTGCCCCGTGCCGCAGGGCGGCGTACCAGTACGCCTGGAGTTCACTGGTCGCGATCGGGTTGCCCACCACCTCGCCCCGCTCGTCGACGATCGCGGTGTCGGAGTCCTTCCAGCCCTGGTTGCGCACCCCGGCCGCCGACCGGCACCGGTACTCCAGGAACCCGTCACCGTCGAGGTCGCCGTACCGGTCCAGCCACGCCACGATCCGCCGGGCCGCCGGCATCAGCTCGCGTACGGTGTCGAGGTCACCGGTCCAGGCCAGGTACTGGCCGAGGCCGAACAGGAAGTCCGGACCGGTGGCGTAGTCGCCGTGGTAGCGCGCGAAGGCGTCCAGCCCGAGCACCGACACCGGCCCCCGCCGGGCCTGGTGCAGCGGCTTGCCCGGCTCCTCGTCCCGCCAGTCGTCGAACCGCCGGCCGAGGTAGCCGGCGTTGAGGCGCAGGCTGTCGCGCAGCATCGTCGGCCCGGCCAGCAGCGCCTGCCAGGAGGTCGCGAGCGTGTCCCGGCCGAAGATCTGCTGGTACGCCGGCAGTCCGGCGAACGGTGCCGTCGGGCCGGCCGGCTCGCCGAGCGGCAGCGCGGCGAGATCCCGTACGGCGGTCGCCCAGGCCATGGCGACACCCTGATTCGTCGACCGCAGCCCGGACAGTTCCCCCCGCAACTCCGCCCGTGCCTCCGCCGCCGCCGTGTCCCGCTCCCCCGTCCCCGCCCCCCGCTCCCCCGTCCCCGCGATCTTGCGGTTGTCTCCTCCATTCGCCGGATTCGCCGGGCGAGAAGTGCAAGATCGCGGCTCGGCGGGCGGGTCGGTGAACAGCGGGGGTGGGGCGTACCGGCGCACGCCGTCGAAGACCGGCTCGACCAGCACCTCCACCGACGCCTCACCACGCGGCGGCACGTCCAGGTCGACGGTGAACGCGCCGTCGGCGTACCCGAACCCGTCGGTGCCGTGCACCCCGATCGCCACCGCCCGGTCGAGCCCCGGCCGCCCGTACGTCAACAGCAGCTCGCGACCGTCCCACGACCGGGCCACCGGCGCCTCCTGCCGGCGCCGCCCCGACTCCGCCTCGACGGTGTCGGCGAAGTCCGCGTCGACCTCCACCCCGAGCCGCAGCGACAGCGGGGCCGCGGCGTAGCTGAGCACCCGCAGCCGGGTCCGCAGCCCGGCGCCGACGAACCTCTCCACCACCAGGTACGCCGCGACCGACGGCAACACCTCCGCCTCGGCCAACGCCGCGTACGACATTTGCGCGTGCGCGGCGACGTCGGCCGTGCTGAACACGGTCGGCGTCCGCCCGTCGACGGTGATCCGTTCCCGGCTCAGCACCCGGGTGTTGTCGGCGAAGAAGCCCTGCGGATCGGTGCCGCCGACCCGCCCCCGTACGTCGGTGACCAGCGTGCTCCAGCCGCTGGCCACGTAGAGCAGTTCGGGACGTACCCGCACGTCACGCACCGGCGGTGAGGCCACGGGGGTCCATACCCGTACCGCCGGCCTTCACGCCCGGCGGCTAGACCTCGGCCGGCCAGACCCGCAGGAGATAGCGCTCGACGCCGATGAGCCGCCGCCACACGGCGTCGGACTCGGTCGCGGTGAGGCGGAAGGTCTCCCTCCGTATCCGGGAGATCTCCGTTCGCGCCGCGTCGCGGCCGTCGTGGCCGAAGACCACGTGGTAGTCCCCGGTACCGGCACCGGCGTCGATCTCCGCCAGCGGGGCCGGCATGAAACCGTCGCCGTCAGTCACGCAGAACCCGCCGGACCGCAGCGTCAGGGTCCGGCGCTCCTGCCACTGCCACGGCGCCTCGAACACCTCCGGAACCGTGTCCCACACCTCGACCCGGATCAGGGGCCGGCTGCACTGGTCGGCGCAGCGGATGAGCAGGATCCCGCCGCTGCTGCCGAACAGCTTCGCGCCGGCGCGCGTGCCCGGTGGCCCGGCCGAGTCGGCGAAGGCCCCGCCAATCGCGGCCGAGACGGCCTCGTAGTCCAGATCCTCGACGAGGACGATGCCGTCGCCGGAGCTGAGCGTCGCCTCGTGCACCGACACCATCCGTCGCCTCCCCGCCCGGCGGTCCCGGGCCGGCCGGCGCGAAACCGGTGCGTACGCTAGCGCCGCCCTCCGACAGCCGTACGGTGTCGGACCGCGCCGGCCGGCTTGCCGCGTTCGCGGTCGCGGTGGCCGGGCCGACGCATAGCGTCGGAACCATGCCCCGACCGCTGGCCGGCCTGCGTCAGCTCGCCGCGCGCACCCCGGCGAGCCGGGACCGCTACGTCGACTCGCTGCGGGCCCTCGCGATCACGTTGGTGGTCCTCGGGCACTGGCTGGTCACCGTCATCGCGTACACCCCGGACGGGCGGCTCACCGGCCACTCCGCACTGCCCGACCTGCGCTGGGCCTGGCCGCTGACCTGGCTGGTCCAGGTGCTGCCGGTGTTCTTCCTCGTCGGCGGGTATGCCAACGCCGCCTCGCTGACCGCGCACCGCGACCGCGGCGGCAGCACCGTCACCTGGCTGCTCGACCGGGGACGCCGGCTGCTGCTGCCGACCTCCGTGCTGCTCGTGACGCTCGCCCTGGCCGCGCTCGTTGCCCGGATCGCCGGCGCCGACCCGAAGCTGGTACGCGACGCGGTCTGGTACGCGGCGATCCCGCTGTGGTTCCTGTCGCCGTACCTGCTGGTGGTGCTGCTGACCCGGCCCATGTACGCCCTGCACCGCCGGTACGGCGTCGCGGTGCCGCTGGTGCTCGCCGGCCTCGTCGCGCTCGGGGACGTCGCCCGGCTGGCTGGGCACGGCGGGCTGGCGGTGGGTAGTTTCCTCTTCGGGTGGCTCGCCATCCATCAGGTCGGCTTCGCCTGGCGGGACATATGTGCGGGCCGGCCCGGCTGGCCGGCGCGGCCCCGGGTGCTGGTGCCGTTGCTGGTCGGCGGGTTCACCGCCACGGTCCTGCTGACCTGGCTCGGGCCGTATCCGGTCAGCATGATCAACATTCCGGGTGAGCGACTGCACAACATGTCACCGCCGAGCCTCGCCCTGCTCACCCTGGCCACCACCCAGATCGCCCTGATCCTGCTCCTCCGCCCCGGCTCCCGGCTTCCCGCGATCTTGCACTTGTCTCCCCCTTCTGCCCGCAATGGGAGGCGACAACCGCAAGATCGTGGGGAAGGGCGGGGTGGCGGGGCTACGGCGGGGTGGACGCTCGTCGTGGCGATCAACGCGTTCGTGCTCACGGTCTTCCTCTGGCACGTCAGCGCCGTACTCCTGCTCGCCGGGCTGCTCGACGCCCTCGGCGTGCTGCCCACCCCGCCGGTCGGCACGCTCGACTGGTGGCTCTGGCGGGTGCCCTGGCTACTCATGCTGATCGTGCTGCTCGCCGGCCTGGTCACGGTCTTCGGCCGAGTCGAGACCCGCGCCGCCCACCGGCTTCGGGACGCCGTACCCGACCAGCGGGGCGGCCGGGCCACGACCCGCTCGGCGCTGACCGTGGCCGGCTTCGCGGCGGCCACCGCGGGCCTGGTCGGCATCAACGCCGCACCACGGGCGGGCGAGCAGCTGCTCGGGATGCCCGGCTGGGCACTGGCCTCGTTCCTCGTCGGCGTCGCCGCCCTCGAACTCGCCCGCGCCACCACCGCCCGCGCCCGCCCACCCCAACCCGACGGCCAGGTCAGAAGATGAGCGGGCGGCCGGTGGGCGCCAGGCGCAGTACCCGGGGCGCTGCTGTCTGCGCCCGCTCGATGCCCGGCAGGATGTCGTCCCGTACGACGGGGTGATCCCGCACATCGGCGAGGTGCTGCCGGTAGGCCCTCTCGTCGGGATACGAGTTGAGGACCACGGCGACGTTCTCCCCGGTGCGGACCGGCAGCCTGGGGAACGTGTTGTGGGCCGTCTCGGTGGCCAGGACGGCGAGCGGCGCGGGTCCCGTCTCGTGCAACACGGGGAGAAGACCGTCCCGGACCAGCGCGACGCCCTCGTGTCGCCCGGGAGGGAAGGACCACAGGGTCGCGGACACGAATCGCTCCGGCGCCGGGGCGCCGGCCCGGGGCCGCCCGGACGGGGAGGTGACGAAGCCGCTTCCGGCCGACAGGGGACGCAGGAGGAGGACGTCGTCGGAGTCGATCATGGTGGCGTTGGCCTGGGGACCGTGCTCGGCCCAGACCGGACCTTCGTAGAAGGCCGCCAGTGCGCGGTGACGCGCCGCCATGTCCCAGAACCCCCGCAGCCAGACGAAGCGATCCGGATCATCGAGATCCCGGAACTGGCCGAGCACGGCCATCCCCGCCTCTTCCTGGGTCTCCACGAACTCCCGGTCGAACAGCTCGATGAGCTCGTCGCGCCGGCCGGACCGCAGCGTGTACTGGCGAAGCTCGATCACTTGGATGCGGTCGGCAGGGTTGGTAGGGGACACGACGGGCTCCTGTTCGGCTCTCATTTCCGGGTACGGGTTACCGGCTCGTTCGGTCCGAGCCGGGAACGCACCGACGGTAGGGCGGCCGTGTGCCAGGTGCTGTCAGGGTTTCCCGGGAAAATGCGTCCGTGTCTGCCGGTCGACTGCTGTCGGTGCTGCTGTTGCTGCAATCCCGTGGCCGCATGTCGGCACGCACGCTCGCCGACGAACTAGGGGTGTCGGTACGGACCGCCTACCGCGACCTGGCGCGGTTGCAGGCCGCCGGGGTCCCGGTCTACGCGGAGCCGGGCCCCGGGGGCGGCTATCAACTGCTCGACGGTTACCGCACCCGCCTCACCGGAATGAGCGAGAGCGAGGCGCGGGCGCTGCTCTTCGCCGGACTGCCGGGCCCCGCCGCCGACCTGGGGCTCGCGGCGGAGACGATGACAGCCCGGCTCAAGTTGCTGGCCGCGCTGCCGGCAGGGCTCCGCGAGGAGGCGACGCGGACCGCGGCGGTGTTCCACCTCGACGCGCCCGGCTGGTATCGGGAACCCGAACAGACGCCGTACCTGCCCCTGTTCGCCGACGCGATCCTCACCGGGCGCGCGGTGGACGTGCACTACCGCCGTTGGCGGGCGCCGCAGGAGGTGAACCGCCACCTTCGCCCCTACGGCCTGGTGCTCAAGTCCGGTGTCTGGTATCTCGTGGCCGCCGCCAACGACCGCGTCTCGACCTACCGGGTCGCCCAGGTCCTCGACGCGACGCCGAGCGACGAACGGTTCGACCGGCCGCGGGACTTCGACCTGGCCGCGTACTGGACCTCCTACCTCGACGATTTCCAGGCCCGCCGCTACACCGGCACCGCCACCATCCGCCTGTCCCCGCAGGGGCGTCGGCGGCTGCCCGACAACGTCCCGCCGGAGGTGGTCCGGGCAGTCGATGCCACCGCGACCGCCGTCGGCGACGACGGATGGATCGAGGCTGTCATCCCGACCGAGAGCACCGGGCACGCCTGCGGTGAGTTGCTGCGGCTCGGCATCGACGTCGAGGTCGTCGCGCCGGCCGAACTGCGCCAGGCAATGGCCGCCACGGTAGGCGTACTCGCCAGAACCTACGGGCCGGCCTGAGCGACACCCGGACGAGGCCGCCCGGTTCTGCGGGCACCGGCGGCATGCCGACGCTTGCGAGGATCACGGACATGATCCGCCTGCCCCAGCCGGCCGACCTGACGTCGCTGGTTCTCCGCACCGACTTCGCCGACGACACCGCATGGCACGCCCTGCAAGAACAGATCGGCCTTCTCGACCGGCATCCCCACGCGACCTTCGTCAGCGACGCTGCCTACGCCCGAATCTCGGTCCAGGCGATCGTCGACCTCGATGCCGCCGCCCGCGACGACGACAAGCTGACCTATCTGTTCCTCGCCGACACCATCACGATGACCGACGACGAGAATCCCCTGCTCGCCGTCGACACGTACGACGAACCCGGCCGCACGTTCCGGCTGCCGGTCCGCTGGTACGCCGACGTCTCGGCCAACCTGTCCATCGGGAACGTGGACTTCGCCGATCTCGCCGACGCCACGGACGAAGCCGGCACGTACCGGGTCCTCGACCGGGAGTGAACCCCCCTGCCGTCGACCAAGGAGAAGCCGTGCCCGGATCGCGGCGATTCGTCGCGCGACTTCTCCTTGATCAACGCGCGTCAGGGGCGCGTCAGGGACGTGCGGGACTCAGGTCTGGGTGGGGAAGCCCAGGTTGATGCCGCCGTGGCTGGGGTCGAGCCAGCGACTCGTCACGACCTTGCCCCGGGTGAAGAAGTGCACGCCCTCGCGGCCGTGCGCGTGCGTGTCACCGAACAGCGACGACTTCCAGCCGCCGAACGAGTAGTAGGCCATCGGCACCGGGATCGGCACGTTCACGCCGACCATGCCGACCTCGACCTCGTGCTGGTAGCGGCGGGCCGCCCCGCCGTCGTTGGTGAAGATCGCCGTGCCGTTGCCGTACTCGCACCCGTTGACCAGCGCCAGCGCCTCGTCGTACGAGGCGACCCGGACCACCGACAGCACCGGCCCGAAGATCTCGTCGGTGTAGATCGACATGTCCGGGGTGACATGGTCGAACAGGGTCGGTCCGAGCCAGTAGCCGCCGGCCGCACCGTCGGCCACCACGTCCCGCCCGTCGACCACCGCCTTCGCGCCGGCGGCCGCGCCGGCCTCGACGTACGACGTCACCCGGGCCAGATGCGCGGCGGTGACCAGCGGTCCCATGTCGCAGCCGCGGCGGCCGTCACCGGTACGCAGGCCGCCGATCCGGGCCGCGATCCGCTCCACCAGGGCGTCGGCGACCGGCTCGACGGCGACGACGACGGAGATCGCCATGCACCGCTCCCCCGCCGACCCGAACCCGGCGTTGACGGCGGCGTCGGCGGCCAGGTCGAGGTCGGCGTCGGGCAGCACCACCATGTGGTTCTTCGCCCCGCCGAGCGCCTGCACCCGCTTGCCGGCGGCGGTGCCGCGCTCGTAGACGTAGCGGGCGACCGGGGTGGAGCCGACGAACGACACCGACTTCACGTCCCGGTGGTCGAGCAGCGCGTCGACCGCCTCCTTGTCACCGTGTACGACGTTGAAGACGCCGTCGGGCAGGCCGGCCTCGCTGAACCAGGCGGCGAGCAGGCCGGCGCTGGACGGGTCCTTCTCCGACGGCTTGAGCACGACGGTGTTGCCGCAGGCGACCGCGATCGGCACGAACCACAGCGGCACCATCGCCGGGAAGTTGAACGGGGAGATCACCGCGACGACGCCGAGCGGCTGCCGCAGCGTGTAGGAGTCGACGCCGGTCGACACGTTCTCGCTGTGGCCGCCGGCGAGCAGCGACGGGATGCCGCAGGCGTACTCGATGATCTCCAGGCCGCGCTGGACCTCGCCGGCCGCGTCGGACAGCACCTTGCCGTGTTCTGCGGTGATGGTGGCGGCGAGTTCGTCCCGGCGCGCGTTGACGATCTCCCGGAAGGCGAACAGGACCGAGGTACGCCGGGCCAGCGACGCGTCACGCCACTCCCGGCCGGCCCGTACGGCGGCGGCGACGGCGATGTCGACGTCGGCTGTGCCGGCCAGGTCGACGTGACCGCTGACCGTGCCGGTCGCCGGATCGAAGACCTCACCGGTACGCCCCGGCTCCCCGGTCCACGGCTTCCCGTCCACAAAGTGGGTAATACGCTCGCTCATGCCGCCCCCTCGCTCCGCTCGGTCCCGGCACGAGACCCACTGAGCCCGATGATTCGCTCGCTACGCTCGCTCATGCCCCATCCACCTTCGTGATCGCGTCGACCAGGATCGCCAGGCCCTCGCGGGCCTCGTCCTCGGTCAGGGTCAACGGCGGCCCCATCCGCAGCACGTTGCCGTACAGGCCGCCCTTGCCGACCAGCAGCCCGCCGCGCCGGCACTCCTCGAACACCGCGACGGTCGCCGCCGTGTTCGGTTCGCGGCTGCCCGGCTGGACGAACTCGACCGCCAGCATCAGCCCCTTGCCGCGTACGTCGCCGACGATGCCCCGGTCGGCGACCGCCGCCCGCAGCCCGTCGCCGAGGATCGCGCCGACCCGGGCGGCGTTGGCCTGCAGGTCGTGGTCGAGCAGGTAGTCGATGACGGCGTTGCCGGCCGCGGTGGAGACCGGGTTGCCGCCGTACGTGGAGAAGCTGGTCGCGTGCACCTCGTTGAGGACCTCGGCGCGGCCGACGACACCGGCGAGCGCGAACCCGTTGCCGATGCCCTTGGCGAAGGTCAGCAGGTCGGGTACCACGTCGTGGGCCTGGTAGCCCCAGAAGTGCTCGCCGGTGCGGCCCCAGCCGGTCTGTACCTCGTCGGAGATGAGCAGGATGCCGGTCTCGTCGAGCACCTTCTTCCAGGCGCCGAGCAGGCCGTCGGGGGCGTGCACGAAGCCGCCGACGCCCTGGATCGGTTCGGCGATCAGCGCGGCGACGTCGCCGGAGGTCTGGGTGGCCAGCACCTCGCGCAGGTCGTCGACGGCCGCCTCGACGTGCTGCTCGGGGTCGAGTCGGGACAGCAGCCCGCGCAGCCGGTCACCGGAGTGCAGCCAGCTCACCTGGAGCGGGTTCAGCGCCGACGCCGACCAGCTGCGGTGTCCGGTGATGCCCATCGCCGCGTACGACCGGCCGTGGTAGCTGTTGCGTACGGCGAGGATCTGGTGCGACCGGCGGTGGTTGGTGGCGACGAGCAGGGCCGCCTCGTTGGCCTCGGTGCCGGAGTTGGTGAAGAACACCCGCGGGTCGGGGATGCCCGACAGCCGGGCGACCTTCTCGGCGAGTTCGACCTGCTGGCGGATGAGGTAGAGGGTGGAGGTGTGCACCACGCCGGTGCGCAGCTGGCGTTCGACCGCCTCGCGGATCTCCGGTATGTCGTACCCGATCATCGTGGTCAGCACGCCGCCGAAGAAGTCCAGGTAGGTGCGCCCCTGGGCGTCGGTGACCCGGCATCCGGCGCCGGATACGATCTCGATCGGCTCCTGGTAGTAGAGCGGCATCCAGGAGGGCAGCACGGCCCGGTGCCGGGCCAGCAGGTCTTCAGTGGTCATGGCAGCAAACCCCTCACCCGGGTACGCGGATCATTGCACGCTGCCACCGATGACCACCGGTGGCAACCGTCAGGATGTAGCTCACCGGCACGCGCCGATTGACACTCCGTCAACCGGCGGAACGCTCCGGACGGCCCGCCGTTTACCGATACGATCCGCCGGTGACCGTGCCCGCCGTACCGCTGCCGACCGGTGCGCCCGGTGCCACGGCCGCCGACGTCGCCGCCGGCATCGCCGGCTGGCTCGGGTCGCCGGCACTGTCCGACCTGGTCACCGCGTTCGGCGGCCGGCCGCCGACGGCGGATCTGGGCACCATCCTGGCCTGGCTCGACGACTTCTCGGCCGCACACTGGGACTTCCGCGCCGGCCGGGAGCGGCCGGAGGCCCGCGAACCGGCGCTGCCGGCCGAGACGGCCGGCCGGGTGCTGGCGTCCGCGCGGGCCCTGGGCCTGGTCACACCCCGGCCGCCGGCCAGGTCCGGGTACGCCCACCTGGTCGTCCTCGGCGGCCTGGCACACGCCTGCGTCTCCCGCGTCCGGCGCGCCGCCCGGCTGCTGCGTCCCGCGGTCGGATCAGCGACGGCCGGCGCGGGGATCACCGCCGCGACCGTGGCCGTGCTGGGCAGCTTCCGGCCGCTGACCGCCGACGAGACGGCATCGCTGGCGGCGGCCGGCGTCACCGGCTGCCGGTCCGAGGTGGACGCCCTGGACGCGACGGTCCGCCGCGAGTTCGACGTGGACGTTCCGGTCGCCACGCACGGCGAGAACAGCGACGACCCGCACCGCTCCTGGTCGGAGCGGATCTACCGGCCGGCCGGCGGCCCGCAGGTCCGGGTGCTGGCCGCCCCTTCCGGCGACCCCGCCGTACGTCGCGCGCACACCGCCGACACGCAGCGGTTCTGGGCCAGCCGGATCCGGCTGTCCCCCGGCGACCCGGTACTGCTGGTCACCGCGCCGATCTACGTGCCGTTCCAGCACTGCGACGCGCTGCGCACCCTGGGCCTGCCGTACGGCTGTGGCATCGAGACCGTCGGCCATCCGCCGTCCGACCTGGACGACCGGATGCCGGTTCCGGTGCTGACGCCGGGCCGCTACCTGCAGGAGATCCGCTCCGCCGTCCGCTCGATGCGCGCTCTGCACGCGACCCTGTCCTAGCCGGTGTGGAGCAGTGCCTCGATCGCGGTGACCCGCTCGGCCGGGATGCCCCACGGTTCGGGTACGCCGACCCGGGCGTCGAGGTCCCACAGCACGCACCGCTCACCGGGCCGGGCCACCATCGACCAGGCGACGACGGTGCGGCCCAACTGGTCGTGCATCGATCCCGCGTCGGCGACCGTGCCCGGCAGGCCGCCGCCCTCCGGGTGGTGGTGCAGGTAGCGGCCGTACGCGGCCGCGCAGAACGCCGTGTACCGGGCGGTGCACAGGATGAGGCCGTGCCAGGCCTCGTCGACGGCGTACGAGGGCATGCCGATGATCCGGTTGTCGCGCATCGCCGCGCCGCAGCAGCGCAGCCACTGCCGCAGCCCGGTCTCGACGAGTTCGCGGGGCCGGTAGGGGCATGTCCTGAAGACGGCGTCGGGTAGCTCCAGAGCGTCGACGGCCCGGGTCATCCGGTCGATGCGGATCCTGCGGCGCAGCGCGATCACCCTTACCTCCCAACCACCTACGAGCTTCAATGTAACGGTGGTCAAGAAAGCACTGCAGATCTGGTTCGGGATCTTCGTTCTCAGTGGCATCCTCGGCGGCGTGGACGCCATGGAGTGGGTGTTGGCCCTGGGTCTCATCGGCGGTGGGGCCTGGCTGATCATGTCCTCCGAGGACGGTGACTCGGGCAGCGGCAACAACGACAAGTGGGGTGCCGGTGGCGCTGGCGCGGGCGGCGAGGGCTCCTCGGGCTGCGGCGGTGGATGTGGCGGCGGTTGCGGAGGCGGCGACTGAGGTCGCCGGCATCCGGGGCGGCAGGCTCCGCCCGGTCGGCCGCCGAGCGGCGGTCCGACCGGTTGCTAGTCACCGGGCAGGACGTACCACCAGCCGTTGCCGAGCCGAATGCCGCCGGCCAGGTACGCGCGGGCACCGTACAGGTTCACTTCCAGGTCGGGTCGCGGCTCGCCGGCGAGGTAGGCGTAGCCGCCCGCGTCGTCGGGGAGGCCCAGCCACTGCGGCAGGAACACCACCGGCTCGCCGTCCTGGTCACCGGCCACCGAGGCCCGCCCGTCGGTCGACAGGTCGCGCAGGTGCCACGGCAGCGGCTCACCGTAGTAGTCGTCGGAGGTACCGATCGAACCGGCCCGCACCCCGGCGGCGACCGCGTCGAAGGAGTACCGGTGCACGGCGTAGTACGTCTTCGGGTCGTACACCGCCCAGTTGGTGAGGTGCACGCACAGCGTGCTGAGCGCGGCCGCCACCACCGCCGCCACCCATGACGCCCATGCCGACCGGAGCGCCGTCGCGAGCCTCGCCAGCAGCCACCCGGTGAGCACGAGGGCGGCGAGCCACACCGCCATCTCGACCGCCGGCCCGATGTGCATCAGCAGCGACACGTTCGGCACGTTCCGGCGCTCGACCCAGATCACGCTGCCCCAGGCCAGCGGCGCGGCGGCCAGGCCCACCAGGACACGCGCCGTACGCGCCGACCGGCCATCGTGATCCACTCGGCCATGGTCGCCGAGACCGTCAACCGGGCCGGTCAGGCGGTGTCGGCGATTGCCTTCACGAAGACCTCGGAGCGGTGCTCGAAGTTGCGGAACCGGCCGTAGCTCGGGGCGGCCGGCGACAGCAGCACCGCCCCGCCGGCCGGGGTGACCCGGCGGGCCAGGGCGACCGCCGCGACGAGGTCCTCGGCCACCTCGGCGCGTACGCCGGGCAGGTCGCGCAGCGTCTCGACGATCCGCTCGCCGCTGTCCGGGATGCCGATCACGGTCAGCTCGCGGTCGGCGAGGTGCTCCCGCAGCGGGGTGTAGTCCAGGCCCCGGTCGGTGCCGCCGACGATCACGGTCAACGACCGGCCGTCGTACGCGTCGATGGCGTGCATCGCCGAGTAAGGGCTGGTCGACAGGGTGTCGTCGACGAACGTCACCCCGGACGGGTCGGCGATCTCGGCCAGCCGGTGCGGCAGCCGGGCGAACGAGCGGGCCGCCCGGGCGAGCGTGTCGGCCTCGGCGATCACGTCGACGCCGAGCGCCTCGACGACGGCCAGTGCCACGCACAGGTTGCGGCCGTTGTGCCGGCCGACCAGCGGCAGGGCCGCGCGCGGGAAGAGCGGGCGGTCGCCGGCGTGGACGTACTCGGTGCCGTCCGGCCCGACGGCCAGGTGGAACCGGTCGGCGCCGTCGACGACCGGTCCGCCGGGGCGGTCGGTGACCACCGGCTCGCCCAGCGGTCCGGGCCCGCCGACCACGGTCGGTTCGCCGGCCGGCCCGGCCACGCCGACCAGGCCACCGGTCGGCAGCGGTCCGGGGGCGACGTCGGAGCGGCCGGCGGTCAGGACCGGTCGTCCGGCGACGGCCGGCAGGGCGGCGAGTTCGGCGAGCAGGCGCTTGTCGGCACCGTTGACCACGATCGTCGCCGGGTCGTGGGCGAGCAGGTTGAGCTTGTCGCGGTAGTACTCGCGCTCGCCGCCGTGCGCGTCGAGATGCTCGGGGAACAGCGAGGTCACCACCGCCACCCGGGGCGAGTCGGCCAGGTCGCTGCACTGGTAGCTGGACAGTTCCAGCACGTAGAGGTCGACCTCGGGCAAATCGAGCAGGGGTACGCCGATGTTGCCGCCGAAGACGTTCGGCCGGCCGACGGCGGTGAGCAGGTGGCTGATCAGGCTCGACGTGGTGCTCTTGCCCTTGCTGCCGGTGACCCCGACGGTCCGGTCGGCGTGGTCGGCCATCCACAGGGCGGTGCCGCCGGTGATCGGGATGCCCCGCTCGCGCAGCGCGACGACCCAGGGGTGGGTCTGCGGTACGCCGGGCGAGCGGACCACGACGTCGGCGGCGGCCAACTGCTCGAACGCCTCGTCGCCGCCGTGCAGCGGGGCGATCCGGGCCAGTTCGCCGTCCCAGGGCAGGGACAGGAAGTTGGCGCTGTCGTCGACGGCGACCAGTCGGGCGGGTGCGTGTGCGGCGATCGCGGTGACCGCCGCCCGGCCCTCCCGGCCGGTCCCCCAGACGGCCACCGAACGTCCGCGCAGGTCGGCCAGGCGCACCGGCATTCTCCTTCGGTCAGGGTCGGGCCTGCCTAGTATGGCGTGTGCGCAACGAACAGCTCCGGGGGATGCGTTCCTTCACCTTCCCGTCGTACTCCTTCGATCCGGACAGCGGGGTGGCGTCGTTCGACTACGCCCTCGACGGTCCCGACGGCGGGATCCGGTTCACCGAGACGGTGACGTTCCCGCTGCCGGAGCGGCCGCCGGCGGCGGCGACGATGCTGACCTTCCACCGGGTGCTGGAGCTGCTGCACCTGGTCGCCGGGGTGAGCTACTACAAGGCGGCCGCACCGCCGTCGCTCGCGGCGCCGGCCCCGCTGGGCACGGCCGCGACCGCGCTGGTCCAGGCCGTCTACACGAAGGGCCTGGCCGAGTACGCCTACCGCAACGAGCTGCCGCACGTGCTGGACCTGGTGCTCGACGTACCGTTGGGGCAACTGCCGGCGCCGACGGTGGTCGACACGTCCGACCGGCGGCCGCTGTCCGCCGTCGGCGGCGGCAAGGACTCCATCGTCAGCCTGGAGGCGCTGCGGCAGGGCGGCTTCGACCCGGTGCCGTTCTCGGTCAACCCCAACCCGGTGATCGAGTCGGTGAACGCGGCGGCCGGGCTGCCGGCGCTGGCCGCCCGCCGCCGGCTCGACCCGCTGCTGTTCGAGCTGAACAAGGCCGGCGCCCGCAACGGCCACATCCCGGTCACCGCGATCAACTCGCTGATCGCGGTCGGCACGGCGGTGCTGCACGGGCTGGGCCCGGTGGTGATGTCGAACGAGCGGTCGGCGTCCGACCCCAACCTGATCTGGAACGGTCACGAGATCAACCACCAGTGGTCGAAGGGGGTCGAGGCCGAGGGCCTGCTGCGGGCGGCGCTGTCGGAGCACGCCGGGCTGACCGAGCCGTACTTCTCGCTGCTGCGGTCGCTGTCCGAGCTGCACATCGCCCGGCTGTTCGCCCGGTTCGACCGCTACGACGCGGTGGTGACCAGCTGCAACGCGGCGTTCAAGCTGCACGACCCGAGCGCCCGGTGGTGCGGCGACTGCCCGAAGTGCCGGTTCGTGTTCCTGGCGATGGCGCCGTTCATGTCGCGGGCCCGGATCGAGGGTATCTTCGGCGCCGACCTGCTCGCCGACCCGGCGCAGGTGCCGGGCTACCTGGAACTGCTCGGCATCGACGCGCACAAGCCGTTCGAGTGCGTCGGCGAGGTCGAGGAGTCGCTGGTGGCGCTGGGGCTGCTGGCCGAGCAGGAGCAGTGGCGCGGGGCGCCGGTCGTCCGGTCGCTGATGGCGGCGGTGCCGGCGGAGGCGTGGCCGGCGGCGTCGCGTACCGACGTGTTCACCCCGGCCGGGCCGAACCACGTGCCGCCGCCGTACGCCAAGGCGTTGACCGCGCTGTTCTAGCCGGCGGTCGCGGCCCGACGGTCAGGGGCGGCGCGGGCCGATGCCGTTCTCCGGTGTCGGGTCCACGCCGAGGCCGGACTGCACGCCGAGGAACCGGTACGTGACGCACTTCAGCGCCCACAGCAGCCAGCCGCGGTCGCCGGTCTGGATCGGGCGGCCGTCGGCGTGGCCGACCGCGCCGATGAGCAGCCAGGAGCTGGCGACCGAGAAGACGGTGCGTACCTCGCCGTGCGCGTCGGCCGGGGCGAGGCCGTCCGGCAGGGCCTTGCGCACGGCCCGGGCGTCGTCGTTGCTCGGGTAGAGCACGGCCCGGAAGTTGACCAGGGCGTCGCTGTCGTCGGTGGTGAGGGTGGCGTGCAGCGTACGGATGCAGGGTGCCCGTTCCAGCGGCCCGTCGTCGGGCAGGACGCCGGCACAGCCGCGCCGGTCGGCGGAGCTCTGCCGGGTCAGGGTGTTGCCGCCGATGGTGAAGCTCGCCTCGGGGAAGACGTCGGCGGCGGTCAGGTAGGTGGGCGTGGCACGGACCCAGGCGACGCCGAGGGTGGTCACCAGCGCCAGCGCGGCCACGGTCGCGGTGGCCGCCCGGACGGGGCTACGCAGCCGCTGCGCCATCATCAGGGCGGCGACGGCCAGCACCCCGGCGGCGACCAGTCCGATCAGTCCCCACCGCAGGCCGGTGGCCATCTGGTCGGCGCCGGCGCCGACGCCGCGCATGATCGAGGCAAACGAGGTGCCGCGTCCGGGCACGAAGACCAGGGCCACGAGGCCGGCCAGGATGCCCGCGACGATGAACGCGGCCTGGCCGATCCGGCCCGCCCGGCGGCCGACCAGCAGGCCGGTGATCAGGATCATGAGCGGGAGTGCGACGACCAGCCAGCCGGCGGTGACCATGCCGACGCCGGAGCAGGCGGTGATCCGACAGGCGGCGCCGGCCACCGTGGCGCGGATGGGTACGGCGAACACACCGGCGAGGATCGGGCCGCCGATGAGCGCGAGGAGGGCCAGCAGGCCCGGCAGAACCGAGACGTCCCGACGCCGGCGGGGTCGGGTGTCCTTGGCCAGGTCCACCCGACCCGCCGTACGCCGTCGCGGGCGTGTCCCGCGGTGCTCGATCGGGCCCTCGTCTCGTCGCTGTGCTGCCATGGCCAGGCAGTTTAGAGAATTTGATCAAGCCGGCCGGAGGTCAGCGGTCAGCGGCGGCCGACGGCGGCCGAGACGATGCCGACCCCGATCGCGGCGAGGGCGATCTGGATGAACAGTTCGATCCAGTCGATGCCACGGGTCTCGGCCACCCCCATCACGGTGGCCAGCAGGGTGCCCAGCAGGGCCGCGACGATCCCGACGGCGATGGTGAGCAGGAACGAGATGCGTTGCCGGCCGGGCAGGACGAGCCTGCCGAGCGCACCGATGACGGCGCCGATGATCAGTGCGGTGATGATGCCGGTGATCTCCACGGTGGTTCCTCCCGTGCCTGACTCGGCGCCGACCCGTGGTGCGGGCCGGCGCGCGTCCCTGTATCGGCGACGCCGTCCTGTTTCCTTCCCGATCAAGAGCGTTCCGAATCCGGGTTCGGGCTCACACTGGCCCTATAACCCCAATGGGGGTATAACAGGGTTACAGGTGGCCACGAAAAGGAGCCGACCATGCCGAAGATCAACGTGTACCTGCCCGACGAACTCGCCGAGGCGGTCCGCGAGGCGGGCGTGCCCGTCTCTGCCGTCTGCCAGCGCGCTCTCGAACAGGCCGTCCGCCGGGTGACCGCCATCCGCGAGACCAGCCTCGGCGACGTCGACGGCGACGACCTCGCCGCCCGGCTGCCGCACTTCACCGCCCGGGCCCGCGACGCGCTGCGACTCGGCATCGACCGGGCCCGCATCGACGGCTCACCCATCGTCGGCAGTGGACATCTGCTGCACGGCCTGCTGACCGAGGGCGCCAACCTCGCCCTGCAGGTGCTGCCCGCCGTGGAGATCGAGCCGGCCCGGATCGCGCGCGACCTCGCCCGCGAAACCCTGGCCGAAAGCGACCCGGTAACCCCCGCCGGATCGCGGCGGTTCAGCGTGCCGGCGGCGGGCGCGCTGGAACTGGCGGTCACCGAGGCGACCGCGTACGGCCACAACTACGTCGGCTGTGAGCACCTGCTGCTGGGGTTGATCGCCGAACCCGACGGTGTCGCCGGAAAGGTCCTGCGCTCACTCGGCGCCGAACTGCGGCTGACCCGCCGCGCGGTCGCCGCCGCCCTGGCGGGATACGTCCACCTGCGCGCCCAGACCACCCAGCCGGTTCAGGACGGCGGCCCGCCCGCCCTGCCGACGCAGCAGGGCGGACCCGCCGCCGGGCCGGAGATGGCGGCGGCCCTCGGCGCGGCGATCCGGCGGGAACTGCAACCCCTCGTCGAACGCATCGAACGGCTCGAGGAGCGGGCCGGGCCGACCGGCTGATCCGCCCGGCTCAGGTGTCCCGTACGGCGTCCAACGCCAGCAGCGCCACGTGCAGCGACAGGCAGGCGTCGACCGAGTCGAGGTCGGCGTCGAGGATCCGGGCGATCCGGGCCAGCCGCTCGTAGAACGCCGGCCGGGACAGGTGCGCCGCCGTCGCCGCCGCCGACTTGTTGCGCCCGTTCTCCAGGTACGCCCGCAGCGTGCCGAGCAACTGTTCGCGCGGATGCTTCGCGTCGTACGCCAGCAGTGCCCCCAGCTCCCGCTCGACGAACGTCTGCAGGCGCGGCTCCTCACGCAGCAGGTGCAGCAGGCCGGCCAGGCCGACGTGCGGCAGCCGGAACACCGACACGTCCCGCCGGTCGTGGCGGGCGGCGTCGGCGACCTGCCGCGCCTCGATCAGCGACCGGCGGGCCTCGCGCAGGGTGCCGACCCCCGAGCCGGCCGCGACGATCAGCCCGCCCGGCCGGGGGACGCCGTTCGCCGGTGTCGCCGCCCCCACGGCGGCCGGTCCGTGGTCGCCCGGACCGCCGGTACGGGGCCGGCCGGGCGGTCCGGCGTCGAGGCGTACCCGGCGCAGCGCGGCGGCGAACGCGGACAGCGCCCGCTCCTCGTCGTCGGCGCCGCGCAGCGCCAGCAGCGCCCCCACCGCCTGGTCGTCGAGGGCGCTGGTCAGACCGGTCAGCCGGGCGTCCCGCAGCGCCTGCCCGACGGCCTCGGCCAGGTCCCGCAGCCGGGCCTGGGCGGCCTCCGTACCGGCCTCGGCGCCGCCGTCGTCGGCCCTGAACCGGACCACCACCCCGACCAGGTGGTGGCGTTCCAGCGCGACACCGAGCGCGCGGGCCCGTAGGGCGACCTCGTCGACCGGCCGGGAGTGGTCGAGCAGGGCGGTGAGCAGCGTGCGGTGGATCTGACGCTCGAGCCCCTCGGCGTCCCGGCGGATCAGCCGCCCCAGGGCGAGGGTCGACGCGGCCCGCTCGACCAGGATCGTCAGCCGGGTCGGCGGCGGGTCGCTGCCGGACAGCTCGTTGGACCAGCGCAGCAGCAGCCGGCCCCAGTCCTGCCCGCGGGCGCCGACCGTGGTCACGAGCCAGCCGGAGTCGGAGTCGTACGCGGTCCGGCCGGTCGGCTGGATCCGGCGCGAGTGCTGCTCCCAGCCGTCGAGCAGCATCTCGGCGGACTCCCCCGCGGTGTCGTACGCGAGCACCTGCCGGGACAGGTTCTCCAGCACCACCGGGCAGCCGGCCAGGGCGGCGGCCTGGTGTACGACGTCCGCCGGCTCGGCGCCCTCCACCGACAGCTCGGTGAACCTCTGGTGGATCTCCTCGGTCGCCCGCAACTCGGTGAGCTGGGCGTCGACGATCAGCGCGTGGACCGCCTCGGTGATCCGTACGAACGGGGTGGCCCGCCGCAGCTCGACCAGCGGCAGCCCGCGCCGCTCGGCGGCGGCGACCATCACCTTCGGTAAGGTCCCGGTGAAGCGCCGGCCGAGTTCGACGACCAGGCCGGAGACGCCGACGTCGGCCAGGTCGGCGACGAAGGCACGCAGCCCGGCGTCGTCGGCGGGCAACCCGATCCCGGTCATCAGGACGAGTTCACCCCCACCGAGCAGGGTCGCGATGTCGGGCACCTCGGCGACGTGCACCCAGCGCACCGCCCGGTCCAGGCTGGCCGCCCCGGCGAGCATCCGGGGCACCCCGTGCCGCACCGGCGCGAGCGCCAGCACGTGACGGACCGTAGGGAACACCCGCTAACGGTAGCCGCCCATGATTCCGGTGATCAGGGAGTGAGTCCGGGGTGTCGCCGGCGTGTCGGGGGCCCGGTCCCTGATCACGCGGATCTTGGAGGTTGCCGGCCGGTCGCCTCGCCGACCCGAGGGCCTCCGTCGGTGACCGCGCCGTGCGACGCGGTCACCGACGAAGCTGCCAGGGGCCCTGCTGGTTCGGCGGGTGGCTAGACTTCAGGCTGGCAGTTCACGTGCTCTGCTGTAGCGGGCGCGGCCTCGGGAGGGTGTTCCAGCACCCTCTCGAGGGTCCGTCCACCTGGACGGCGCCTACTCGCAGAAGACACGCACCTTGGCATCGGGCTGATCGACCTCCACCGTCATCTCTTCGAGGTGATCCACCAGAGCCTCGAGCTGTTCGGGCTTGAGCTGCGTCAGGTCGATCGGCACGCCCGACTTGCCCAGTTCGGTGTTGGCCTTACCCAGTGCCGGCGGCGGGATCAGGGCCGTCAGCCGGACCCCGGCCCGCAGGAGTTGCAGCGGCACCCGTACGTTGACCCGCCCCGGCACGCCGTTCTCGTCAAGGGCGTCCACCATCACCCGCAGATACCTGGCCTTGCCCTTCGGCCGGGCGTCGAGGCTCGATGCCGGCGGCGGCTCGTCCCGTTCGAGCGCGGCGATGAGCCGTTCGGCCTCCTCCGCGGTGATCTTGCCCTCGGCCAGCATGTCGAGGATGTCCCTACGCTGTTCGTTCATCTCCACGCTCCTATCTGATAGCCACGAGCACGGCCGTACGGTCGTGCTCGATGTCGAACCGGGTGCCGGGCAGGGCGGACACGACGCGCCAACCGGTGCCGAACGCCCGCACCACGCTGACGCGGTAGACGAGGCAGGCCACGGCCGCCACCAGCAGGGTCAGGACCACGACCGGCAGGAACACCAGCACCACGGGAAGCACCGGGCCCCAGACCCGGACGGGACGACCGGCCGGGCGCTCGACCCGTACGGTCAGCAACTGCGGCATCATGTCCGGCTCTCCAGTTCGGACAGTGCCTGCTGCGCGGTGATCTCGCCGCGACGCAACCGATCGATGACGTCGGCCCGGGACGGCGCCGGGTCGGTCTCGACGAAGTCGAGCATCTGCGTGATCCGGTTCAGCCGCGATTTGATCGTCGGGTAGCTCACCCCGAAGATCCGCTCCATCTCCTTGATGGAGCCGTGGCACCGCACGAACGCCGTGACGAAGACCTGGTCCTCGACGCTGAGCTGAGCCAGTTGCGGTAGCTCGAACTCGCCCTCGATCGCGACACCGTTGCCGGCCAGGCGCACCCGCTCGACGACGAACGGCTGCCCCCGGGTCAGGTTCGTAAGCTCCTGCCAGTCCATCGCCTGCTCTCTCATACCTGAAACCTTAGCCCTGCCAAACATTAACTTTCAAGAAGTTGATCTTAATTTTCTTAAGCCTGCCGCTAGACCCTTCGCGGGCCGGCCGGTCAGCGCCCGGTACCCTTGGTCCGCCGGCCGGTCCCAGTGCCGCGCCTGGAGGATCATCGATGCCGGATCGCCGCTACCCCTCCGACTCCTGGCTGACGCCGCGGGCCCGGGTGGGTCCGTCGCCCATCGAGGGACACGGCCTGTTCGCCACCCGCGCCATCGACCGGGACGAGCCGGTCATGGCATTCGGTGGTGCGGTGCTGGACAACGAGGCACTGGCCGCCGTCCCCCCGCCCTACAGCAGCGTCGCCGTCGCGGAGGACACCAACCTGCTGCTCGATCCGGCGCACCCGGTGCGCTACGGCAACCACTCCTGCGACCCGAATCTCTGACACCTGGACGCGGTGACGGTCGTCGCTCGCCGCCCCATCCCCGCCGGCGAGGAACTGACGATCGACTACGCCACGCTCACCGGCACGGAGACCTGGTCGATGACCTGCCGGTGCGGCAGCCCGTTGTGCCGGCAGACGGTCACCGGACGCGACTGGCGGCTGCCGGAGCTGCAGGACGCCTACCGGGGGCACTGGATGTCGTGGCTCGCCGAGCGGATCGCGACAACGTGACCCGGACCCGTGGCCGGCGCCGCCATACACTTCCTGGCGACCGGTGAGTGTGCAGAACGGACGGTGTCCTGCGTGTCCGACTCCGAACCGACGACGGGGCCCGCGGTGACCGAAGCCGGCGGCTCCATCCGGAGTGGACAGTGACCTTCCACGTGCTCGGAACACTCGAGATCCGGGACCGGGACGGCACGACGGTCGCCCTGCCCCGCCAGAAACAACGCGTCCTGCTCGCCTACCTGCTGGTGCACGCCGGGCGGGTGGTGAGTTCCGACGAGATCGAGTACGCGCTGTGGGTCGAGCGACCGCCGGCCTCGGCGCGGACCAACCTGTACTCGTACATGTCGGGTCTGCGGGCCGTGCTGGACCGGGCGACGGCCACCGGGCAGCCGCGTCCGCGGCTGGTGTCCCGCGGCTACCGCCTGGACGTGTCGCCGCAGGAGTGCGACGCCGACGTGTTCGAGCAGCTCGTGGCCGGTGGCCGGACGGCGCTGGCCGCCGGCGACTGGGCGGTCGCCGCCGGGCAGCTCGCCCGGGGACTGGCGTTGTGGCGCGGTGACGTGCTCGCCGGCCTGGAGCCGTACGAGTGGTCGCTGGCGTACACCACCCGGCTCGAACAGGCCCGGCTGGCCGCGATCGAGGACTGGGTCGAGGCCTGGTCCATGTTGAGCCTCTTCCGCCACGACGGCGTCGCGGCGCTCGGGATCCGGTTGGAGGCGCGAATGCTCCTGTCGTTCGCGGAGCGCCCCGGCTGAGTTCGATCATCGGACGCCGCACAGGGTGGCAGTGCGGGCTACACGCCCGGCCATACGGCGCCGCGTAGGTCACCGCAGTGCGGTGCCGATCGCGCGGTACGACGGGGCGAGATCACGTGGGTGCTATGCCGGTTCGGGATTGCCGCCGGCGGGTGCGGGACCGGCATGGTGTTGACGCACCACGCGCTGTCCCCCCAGGTCACTCGAGCCCTAGGAGCGTCCGCATGCACCGACGTCCCGTACCCCTGGCCGCCGCCGTCCTCGCCGCGACCCTGCTGTTCGCCTCGGTGCCGCCCGCCGCGGCGGCGGCACAGGACCGGCAGTGGCGAGAGGTCTTCTCGCCCGACGGCACGATCACCCGGATGTACCTGCCCACGGAACGCGGCACGGCCATGACGCCGCAGCAGTCCGCCGCCGCCGCGGCGGCGGAGGTGATCGCCCTGCAGAACACGGGACCGTCCAGCACCCGGTTCGACATGGTCATCGTGGGCGACGGCTACACGGCGTCGCAGATGGGCCTGCTGCGGCAGCACGCCCAGACCAAATGGAACGAGATCGCCGCGACAGAGCCCTGGAACAAGTACCGCGGATCGATCAACGTATGGCTGGTCAACGTGATCTCCAACCAGTCGGGGGTGGACAACGACCCCACCCAGGGCGTCAGCCGGGACACCGCGCTGGACATGTACTTCTGGTGCGGCGGCATCGCCCGACTGCTGTGCCTGAACGAGACCAAGGCCAAGCAGTACGCGGCACAGGCCCCCGGCGTCGACGCGATCGTGGCGATCGGCAACAGCACCACGTACGGCGGCGCCGGTTACCCGAGCCTGTCCACGGTGTCCGGCGGCAACGCGTCCTCCGGCCGGATCGCCATCCACGAGCTGGGGCACTCGGTCGGCGGGCTGGCCGACGAGTACTTCACGGCCGGCACCACGTACACCGGATCCGAGCCCCGGCAGCCGAACGTCACCACCAACCCCAGCGGTACGAAGTGGGCCTCCTATCTCGGCCAGGCCACCCCGGACGGTGGCGTGATCGGCGCGTACCAGGGCGGGCACCAGTACGCGTACGGCATCTACCGGCCGTCGCAGGACTCGCTGATGCGTAGCCTGGCCAAGCCGTTCAACTCGGTCGGCCTGGCGGTGATGGACCGCGCCATCGCGGCGCGGATCAGTGGCGGCCCCGGCTGCACCGGCTACGGGAGTTCACGTACCGGCTCGCTGTCCAGCGGCGGCACGGCATACCAGCCGGACGGCACCTACTTCCACACCGCCGCCTCCGGCCAGCACCGCGCCTGCCTGGACGGTCCCGCCGGCACCGAGTTCGACCTGCACCTGCAGAAGTGGAACGGCAGCGCGTGGGCCACGGTCGCCTCCGGCGCCACCACCGGCGCCGACGAGACACTGACGTACAACGGCACGGCCGGGTACTACCTGTACCAGGTCCGGTCGGTCAGCGGCGCCGGGTCCTACACGCTGGGCTACGACGCTCCCTGACCGCCGCCGTCCGGTCCCAGGCTCGCCCGGGACCGGACGCCCCGGGAGGTACGGCGACGCGGCGTGCGCGCTGCCCGGACCGGTATTCCGGGCGACGGCTCGCCCAGCCCCGGTACGCCTCCCGCGCCAGCCGGACCAGGTGGTCGAACATGTCCGCCAGCGGAGCCGGGTACGACACGGTGCGCCCGTCGTACCCGACCCGGTTTCCCTCGCCGCGTCACCGCCCGGACGCGAACCCCGGTCGATCCGCCCGTCCGGGTCACGGCGCGGTGACGGACTCCACGTCGTTGTAGAAGAGCGACGTCGTGTAGCCGTAGTACGGCGAGTACATACGGCCCGGGTGAGCCACGCTTATGAAGCCGTTGTTCCCGTTGACCTTGCCGTCGTGGCCGTTCCAGTCCATGAGCCAGGGGCCGCCGGAGGAGCCTCCGTTCATGGCGTTCCTCATGTAGATGATGCTGCTCCCGTCGTCCACGGTGTTGTCGTAGGCGGTCCACAGGCGCTGACCGTCGTACGGCGGGCTCGCCGGGTAGCCGAAGGCACGCACCGTCTGCAGCGGATGACTGAAGGCGATCCCCTGCGCACCCAGGTAGTCCTGGATCTTGTAACCGACCCAGTTCCTGTGGACGATGGCGGCGCCGATGTCGTGGGCCAGGTTGTGGTTGTCGATGAAGTACTCGTGCATCACGTAGCCCCTGAAGGCATTCCAGTACCCGAACGGCGAGTGGTTGATCCAGGGAATGTAGTTCGGCACGAACTGCCAGTTGGTGAACCACTTGCCACGCTCGGTCAGGCAGTGGGCGGCGGTCCAGACGAGGGACCGCCCCGAACTGTTGACCACCGCCCCCGAGCAGACGTAGTCCGACCCGTTGATGGTGAAGAAGACCTTACCGACGGTTTGGGCGGTCGCCTGACCGACCGAGAAGTTGGCCTCCCACGTCTGCCCGAGTCCGCTCGAGATGGTCGCCGATCCGGCCGCCGGGGTCCGGGTCAGCGGCGCCTTGTCCGGTGCGGCCGGTTCGATCGACACCGGCTTGCCCGCTGCCTGGCGGGGTGCCGTGACGGCCGCCTCCTTGGCTCGATCGGAGATCCGCTCCTCCGCCGGGCGGGCCGCGCGCATCCGTTCCGGGGTCCAGTACGCGGCCAGGGCCCGCGCCCGCGCCTCCGCGCCGCCACCGGCGAGTACGGCCGTACGGGCCACCTCCGGGCTCAACTCCAGAGCGCCGCTGACCGCGGGGGTGGCGGACAACGCGGGCTCGGCCATGCTCGGCGACACCGCGGCGACGGTCATCGCCAGGGACAACGTCGTGGCGACGACGAATCCGCACAGCAGTTTTCGGGGCATTCTTCCTCCAGACGTCAGAACCGCGTGAAGAAGTTAGCCCGACTGATCGATCAGAGCCGCCGCAAGCTTTCAAGAAGGCACCAGAAGGCGATCGAGATCAAATTTGCTAATTCAACGAACTATCCGACACATCTGCTTGATGCAATAAAACGGATAGGGCGATCAGCTTGATCCGCGTGATCAGGGGCCGGGAACCCCGACCCGCCGGCGACACCCCGGAATTACTCGATGATCACGCGGATCAAGGGCGAGTCAGGTGGGGAGGGGGTCGTCGCGGCCCAGTTCCCAGAAGGCGACGGCGGCCGCGGCCGCGACGTTCAGTGAGTCGACGCCGCGCCGCATCGGGATACCGACGCGCACGTCACTGGCCGCCAGCGCCTGCCGGGACAGCCCCGGCCCCTCGGCACCGAGCAGCAGCGCCGCCCGGCCCCGCTGCTCGGCGGTCAGCCGCTGGATCGGCACCGCGTCGGCCGCCGGGGTCATCGCCAGCACCGTGAAGCCGGCCGCGCGCACCTGCTCCAGACCGTCCGGCCAGGGCGTGAGCGTCGCGTACGGCACCGCGAACACCTCGCCCATGCTGACCCGTACGCTGCGCCGGTAGAGCGGGTCGGCGCACGACGGCGACAGCAGCACCCCGTCGACACCCAGCGCCGCCGCCCCGCGGAAGACGGCGCCGAGGTTCGTGTGGTTGTTGACGTCCTCGAGGATCGCGACCCGGCGGGCCACGGCGAGCAGTTCGGCCGCCGTCGGCAGCTCGCGCCGGTGGAACGACGCCAGCATCCCCCGGTGTACGTGGAACCCGGTCGCCCGTTCCAGCACGTCCTGGCTGGCGGCGTAGACCGGCGCGTCCCCGGTGTCGCCGAGCTGCTCGACCCGCTTCGCGTCGACCAGGTACGACCGGGGCCGGTAGCCGGCCCGCAGCGCCCGGCGCAGGACCAGCTCGCCCTCGGCGATGAACAGGCCGTGCGGCGGCTCCCAGCGGGTACGCAACTCGACGTCGGTCAGCGCACGGTAGTCGCCGATCCGCTCGTCGTCAGGGTCGGTGATCAGCTCGACGGGCACCCGCCGATTCTGCCGAACCACCGCGGAGCGGGCCGGGACCGGGTGGGCCGTCGATGTCCGCACCGCCTCGATCGCCTGCGGTTCAGGCACCCGACACGCCGGGCGGGAAGCGCCCGAGCCGCAGACGATCATGGCACCACCGGCCCGCACCCGGGTCCACCCCGGGGACGGGCCGGCGGGCATCGAGCCGCGCGGGACCGGTCAGGGTGCGGCGAGGCTGCCGTGGGTGGCCACCCGGGCGGCGACGGCACTGGCCCCGGCCGCCACCGCGCTCGCCGCCGGCACCTTGGCCGGACCGGAGACCGCAGCGCCGGACGCCGCCGGGCCGGACGCGGCCGCCGCGCCCGCCGGCACCGGCCCGGCCTGGACGGCGGTGGCCGGCTCCGCCTCGGTGGCGAACGGCAGCGTCGCGGTCACCGGCTCCGCCCCGGCGGGCTTCGCGGCCGCCGGCATGAGCCGCCCGGTGCCGATGGCGACACCGATGCCGCCGGCCAGCGCCAGCAGCGCCCCGACCGTCTGCAGTGGACCGACGAGGAGTCCGGCGACGCCCAGCATCGGGGCGGCGAGCATCAGCAGCACCCCGTCGCTGCGGTTGAACAGCCCCGACTCGCGTACCGACCAGCCCATCACAAGCCAGCCGACGCTGAAGACGGTCGCGCCGGCCAGCGACAGCACACCGGCGTCCAGCCCGTAGACCGCCGTGTCGGCGGGCAGGGTGGCGAACGGGAGCATCAGGGCGGCACCCGCGATGCCGATCATCAGTGCCGTGGCGGCCGCCCGGCGGCTGCGCGCCGACACCTGCACCCCGGCCAGCGCCACCAGCGCGACCAGACCGAGCCAGACCGCGGCCACCCAGCCGAGCAGGTGCAGCGCGGACCCGTGTTCGAGGTACGGCGCCGGCCCGCCGTCGAGACTGCCGGCGGTGACCAGCCCGTACAGCACGGCGTACGCCGGCGTCGCCCAGACCGCGAGGCGCACAAACCGGCGTACGGAGAACGCCCAGGTGGCGTTGGTGACCGGCTGGTTGGCCGGGGTCGACGGCGGGGCCGCGGTCAGCACCGCGAGGCCGGCGTCGAGCCGGGTGACGATCCGCAGCGGCGCCGTCCGCGCGGTCGAGGAGGACAGGAACGAGGGACGACTGTGCTTGGCGTGGTTCATGGGCACCGGGCCTTCCGCGCGGCCGGGCATCCCGCCGGTGCCCGGCACCTGCCGACCGGTCGCCTTCGGACAGTCGGCGCCGGAACCGGCACCGGCACCTGACCGGTCGTAGAAACGATCGTGACAGGTGCCGGGCGGTAACGTGACCGGTTCTCGGATATCCGTCCTGAGCTGGATGAACCTCGCCCCGGTCAGCCCTGCTCGCGGTCCGGTGTGGAGCTCTTCAGGAAGTCGGTCGCGGTCATCGGCGGCGCCGCCGGCAGACCCGGCTGCCCCGCGAGGCCAGCCTGCTGGCCGCCGCCACCCACCTGCGCCTCCGCGGCACGTACCTCGTCGTTGACCCGCTGCGCCTCCGCGGCCGCGGCTTCGGCGGCGGCCGCCGCCTCCCGCTCCACCGCGCCGGAGTCGACCTCCTTCGACGGGGCGTCGCCGACCATCGCACCGAGCCCGCCGAGCGCGCCGCCGAGCCCCTCGAGCGCCTTGGTCAGCTCGGCCGGCACGATCCAGACCTTGTTGGCCTGACCGTTGGCGATCTGCGGCAGCGCCTGGAGGTATTGGTAGGCGAGCACCTTCTGGCTCGGGTTGGCCTGGTGGATCGCGTCGAAGACCGTCCGGATCGCCTTGGCCTGCCCCTCGGCCTGCAGGACGCGGGCCTGCCGGTCACCGTCGGCACGCAGCACCGCCGCCTGCTTCTCACCCTCGGCGGAGAGGATCTGCGACTGCTTGTGCCCCTCCGCGTTGAGGATCGCCGCCCGCCGGTCCCGCTCGGCACGCATCTGCTTCTCCATCGAGTCACGGATGCTCGGCGGTGGCTCGATCGCCTTGATCTCCACCCGGGTGACCTTGATGCCCCACCGGCCGGTGGTCTCGTCCAGCACCCCGGACAGGTGCCGGTTGATCTCCTCGCGGCTGGTCAGCGCCCGCTCCAGGTCGAGCGAGCCGATGACGTTCCGCAGCGTCGTGACGGTCAACTGCTCGATGGCCTGCAGGAAGTTGGAGATCTCGTACGTCGCCCGCACCGGGTCGACGACCTTGAAGTAGAGCACCGTGTCGATCGACACGACGAGGTTGTCCGAGGTGATCACCGGCTGCGGCGGGAAGCTGACCACCTGTTCCCGCATGTCGACCTTGGTGCGTACCGCGTCGACGAACGGCACCAGCAGGTTGAGGCCCGGCCCCAGGGTCTTCTTGTATCTGCCCAGTCGTTCGACGACGTCCATCCGCTGCTGCGGAACGATCCGCACCGCGCGGATCAGGGTGATCACCGTGAGCAGGGCGATCGCCCCGAACACGACTGCGATCACGAGTTCCATGCGCTCACCTTTTTCCTATATGTAGGTACGGTGCCTTCGGCACCGCCGTCATCCCTATCTGGCCGCGGTGCCCGCGGCGCCGCCGTCATATGTCGTCGCGCCAGACCATGGCGGTCACGCCCTTGACCTCGATCACGCGGACCCGCTCACCAGGCGCGAAGGTCTGGGTCCCGTCGTACGACCGCGCGGTCCACATCTCTCCGTCGATCTTGACCATTCCACCATCGGCGTCGACCTGCTCGAGAACCAGGGCATTCGCCCCCTCGATCGCCTGCAGGCCGAATCCCTCCTGGTCCGACTCCGCCGACTTCTCCCGGTGCCGGCGCACGGCCGGCCGGCTGGCGACCAGGGTCAGCGCCGACACCACCGCGAACACCAACGCCTGCACCGGCACGGAGGCGCCGAGCGCCGCCGCACCCGCGGCCGCGAACGCGCCGACCGCGAACATGATGAGGAACAGGCTCACGGTGAAGATCTCGGCCACCGCCAGCACGACACCCAACACGATCCAGAGCACAGCTTCCACTCATCGATCGTGTCACGTAGTGGCAACAGGAGACCACTTCTGCCCGTGACGGTAACGTTGTGGGGCCGTCCGAGCCGAGGAGTTCCGCCGCCGTGTCGCTGCTACCCGAGACCGCCCGACGCATCGACAGCACCGTCGCGCGGGCCCAGGCGGACGGCCGCGCGCCGTCGCTGATCATGGCTGTCGTCCGGAACGGCGCCATGGTCCACTTCGCCGGCGCGGGCGAGGAGCCGGCGCCCGACCCGCACCGCCAGTACCGGATCGGCTCGATCAGCAAGACGATGACCGCCGTACTGCTCATGCAGTTGCGCGACGAGGGCCGGGTCGCACTCGACGACCCGCTGGACCGGCACCTGCCGGGCACCCCGGTCGGCACGGTCACCCTGCGGCAACTGCTCGGCCACGCCTCCGGGCTGCAACGCGAACCCGAGGGCGACTGGTGGGAACGGTCCGCCGGCACCGACCTCGACACCCTGCTGGGCAACCTCACCGCCGACAAGCTCGCCTACCCGCCGCACCGCACCTACCACTACTCCAACCTGGCGTACGGGCTGCTCGGCGGGGTGGTCGAACGGATCACCGGAAAGCCGTGGGCGACCGTGCTCGGCGAACGACTGCTCGAACCGCTCGGCCTGCACCGCACCACCTACCACCCGACCGAGCCGTTCGCCCGCGGCTACGTCGTACACCCCTGGCACGAGACGCTGCGCGAGGAACCGCGCACCGACACCGGCGCGATGGCACCGGCCGGGCAGCTCTGGTCGACAACGGCCGACCTGGCCCGCTGGGCGGCGTTCCTCGCCGAGCCCGACCCCGCCGTACTCGCCCCCGCCACGCTCACCGAGATGACCGCGCCGGTCGTGATCAGCGATCTCGACTCGTGGACCAGCGGCCACGGCCTCGGCGTCGAGCTCTACCGGACCGGTGACCGGGTCTACGTCGGCCACGGCGGCTCGATGCCCGGCTACCTCGCCGCGCTCGCCGTGCACCGCCCGTCGCGCACCGCCGTCGTCGGCTACGCCAACGCGTACGGGCTGCGTACCGGCTCGCTCGGCGGACTCGCCCAGGACCTGCTGACCATGGTGCTCGACACCGAACCCGAACCGCCCCGGCCGTGGCGGGCCAACACCGCGCCGCCGCCGGCCGAGGCCGCCGAACTGACCGGCCGCTGGTGGTGGATGGGGCGCGAGGTCCAGGCGGCGTGGCGCGACGGCGAACTCGTGCTCAGCCGGATCGAACAGCCGGCCGCCACCGCGTGGCGGTTCACCCCGGAAGACACCGACCGCTGGCGCGGCCGCTCGGGCAGCAACGACGGCGAGATCCTGGCCGTACGCCGCGACGCCGACGGCACCCCCCGGGCCCTCGACATCGCCACGTTCGTCTTCACCCGCGACCCCGACCGGCTGGCCTGACGCCCGGCCGGGGGTCCGACGCTGTCAATCCTGCGGCACGGTCACGAAGTCGATCAACCGCTCCATGGCGTTGATCAGCGGCGTCTCCACGTCGTGGAAGCTGTCCACCCGGCTCAGGATGTGTCGCCACATGTCGGCCGGCTCGGCCACCCCGAGGGCGGCGCACACGCCCTCCTTCCACGGCCGGCCCGGCGGCACCCGCGGCCACGCCCGGATACCCACCTTCGCCGGCTTCACCGCCTGCCACACGTCGACGTACGGGTGGCCGGTCACCAGCACGTACGGCGACGTCACCGCGGCCACGATCCGGCTCTCCTTCGACCCCGCCACGAGATGGTCGACGAGCACCCCCAGCCGCCGGTCCGGACCGGGCCCGAACCGGCGCACCTCGGCCTCCAGGTCGTCGATGCCGTCCAGCGGCTCCACGACGACGCCCTCGATCCGCAGGTCGTCGCCCCAGATCCGCTCGACCAGCGCCGCGTCGTGGATGCCCTCGACCCAGATCCGGCTGGCCTTGGCCACCTGCGCCCGTACGCCCGCGACCGCCACCGACCCCGAGGCGGTCCGCCGCCGGGCGGCCGGCACCGCCGCCGGAGCCGGCCGGCGCAGCGTCACCGGGCGGCCGTCGAGCAGGAACGCCGCCGGCAGCAACGGAAAGTTACGGCGCCGCCCGTGCCGGTCCTCCAGCACCACGGCCCCGGACTCGAACCCGACGACCGCGCCACAGAACCCGGAATCGGCGTCCTCCACGACAAGGTCGGGCTCGGCGTCGACCTCCGGCGTCACCCGCCGTCGCCGCCAGTCACCCGCCAGCACGTCCTCCCCATACATCCCGCCGACGCTAGCCGGCCACATCACGGCGGTCATTTCGACGCGCCGCTGTCGAGACAGGGCCGGCGGGCACCACGTACCCTTGCTCGCAT
This sequence comes from Polymorphospora sp. NPDC050346, assembly GCF_040655695.1. NCBI lineage: Bacteria > Bacillati > Actinomycetota > Actinomycetes > Micromonosporales > Micromonosporaceae > Polymorphospora > Polymorphospora sp. NPDC050346. The sequence goes on from NZ_JBFAKM010000022.1 coordinate 61,934, forward strand.
GTCCCCCGCAGCAGGCGCGGCGACCCTCGCTGTGCGTCGTTCGAGCCGGTTCGTGGCCTGGGTACGGGCATGGCGAGCCGGGCTGGTGCCATACGACGAGGTTGCCGACGAGATCGCCGGCGACGAGGAGCACCTGGTCGCGGACGCACCCGGCGCGTGGACCGATTTGCCGCTCCGCGACGCCCTGCCCGCCCTGTCGAAGCTGTCGCCCGACGAGATCCGGCTGGCCCTGCCCGCCCCCGGCGACCCGCGCGGCCTGCCCGGCCCCGGGCCGTTCGCCGGGGCCGCCCTGGTCGCCGGCGAGGCCGTCGTCGCCCGCGGCCTCGGGCTCATTCCCGAGGTACGCAGCCACACGTCCGGCTCCGGCATGACCTTCGAGACGGTGCTGTGGCGGGTCTACCCGCTGCCCGAAGAGGCGCACACCGCCGGTCTCGGCGCGCCCAGCGCCGCCGAGGCCGAAGCCGAACTGTCGGTGGCCCTGGCCGAGGCGACCGCCACCCTCACCCGCCTCGACGTCGCCCACTGGCGGCCGGAGCTGGCCGGGGCGCTGGCGGCGCTACGCAAGCCCGACAGCGCCACCGACCTGCCGCCCGGCTTCGACCCCCGGGCCCGCCGGCTGTTCGCCCGGGCCAGCGTGCTCGACCGGGTCCTCGCGCTCGCCGAGCACGCGGCACCCGGCGGAGCGATCAACGGCTACGAGGCGCAGCAGCGTGACGCGGCACTACGCCCGCTGACCACCGCCTGCCGCCGCGCCCTCGTCGCCGCCTGCAACGCCCCCCTGAGCGCCTGACCGTGCCGGCCGGGCACCGTCACGGCGCCCTGGTGGCCGGGATCCGGCGCGGGCAGCCGACGGGCGTCGCGGTGATCCCGCGCGGGCCGCTGGTCTGCCGCTCGACATCGAAGCGCACGCAGACGTTGTGGTCCACCTCGGTCCCGGCGGCGAACGTCGTCTGGACCGCCGTCACCATCACCACCTCGAGCGTGGCCAGCAGCCCCACTCCGCGCTCGTCGGGATCGTGCACCGCGCTGGCGAGATGCGTGCCATTGGTCTCGTCCAGGATGTGGTCGAGCACGGCCTGGTTGCCGTGCCAGTAGGGCGGGCTGTTCCTGGTGGTCGCCCACGCCTCGGTCTGGGCGGCGATGCGCTCGGCCCTTGCCATGACCTGGTCCCGGGCGACGGCCTCGTCCGGGCGGACGCAGCCGCCGGCCGGCAGTAGGGCGACGACGACCAGCAGCCCGCCGAGCCCGCCCCCACGGCGCCCGCGCCCATGGTGCCGGTGACCGCCGGTCCGTCGCCGGCGGGCCGGGAGGGACGCCGACCGGACGGCGGTGAGATGTCGGAGCATCCGGTCAGCACATCAGCGACCCCGCCGGCCCGCATCCGTCCGGATACTCAGGGTCGCGGCATCCGCTGATCCCGCGCGGGTTCAGATCTCGTCGATCAGGTCCGCGACGGAGCCGACGATGCGGGACGGGCGGTAGGGGTAGCGCTCCGCCTCGGTGCGGGTGCTGATGCCGGTCAGCACCAGCACCGTCTCCAGCCCGGCCTCGAGGCCGCAGAGGATGTCGGTGTCCATCCGGTCGCCGATCATCGCAGTCGTCTCGGAATGCGCCTCGATCACGTTGAGCGCCGACCGCATCATCATCGGGTTGGGCTTGCCGACGAAGTACGGCTCGACGCCGGTCGCCTTGGAGATCATCGCGGCGACCGAGCCGGCCGCCGGCAGGGCGCCCTCGATCGACGGGCCGGTCGGGTCGGGGTTGGTGCAGATGAACCGGGCCCCGTCGTTGATCAGGCGGACCGCCTTGGTGATCGCCTCGAAGCTGTAGGTGCGGGTCTCGCCGAGTACCACGTAGTCGGGGGCGAAGTCGGTCAGGATGTAGCCGACCGCGTGCATCGCGGTGGTGAGTCCGGCTTCGCCGATGACGTACGCGGTGCCGCCCGGCCGCTGGTCGGCGAGGAACTGGGCGGTGGCCAGCGCCGCCGTCCAGATGGCGTGCTCGGGCACGTCGAAGCCCATCCGGGTGAGCCGGGCCTGGAGATCGCGCGGCGTGTAGATCGAGTTGTTGGTCAGTACCAGGAACGGCTTGCCGGACGCGCGCAGCCGGTTGATGAACTCGGGCGCCCCGGGCACCGGCTGCCCCTCGTGCACCAGCACGCCGTCCATGTCGGTCAGCCAGCTCTCCACCGGCTTGCGGTCGCTCATCGGGTCTCCAACGGTGTCACGGTCGGCGGGCGGGTGCGCAGCAGCCGGGGCAGGTGTCCCAGACCGGGAGCGTACCGAGCCGGCGTTGCGGGGCGGTGTCACCCGGGTGAGCCGCGCCGACGCCGCGCTCCGCGACGAGTTCGCGGACCATCGTGACGAACCTCGGGTCGGTGCCCGGGGTGCCGGCCCGGACGAAGTCGAGACCGACCTCCTTGGCCGTGGCGGCGGCCTCGGTGTCGAGGTCCCACACCACCTCGAGGTGGTCGGAGACGAAGCCGATCGGGCTGACCACGACGCCGGTGGTGCCGGCGGCGGCCAGGTCACGCAGGTGGTCGTTGACGTCCGGTTCGAGCCACGGCACGTGCGGCGGCCCGGACCGGCTCTGCCAGACCAGGTCGTACGGCAGGCCGGGGGCGGCGGCTGCGGCGACCAGCCCGGCGGTCTCGTGCAGCTGTGCCTGGTAGCGGCCGCCTTCCGGGCCGGCGCCCGCCGCCATCGAGGTCGGGATCGAGTGGGCGGTGAAGACGATCCGCGTGCTGTCACGTCGGGCCGGGTCGAGGGTGCCGAGCGCGGCGCGTACGGCGTCGGCGTGCGGTTCGACGAATCCGGGGTGGTCCCAGAACTGACGCAACTTGTCGATCAGGGGCGCGTCGGGTCCGACGGCGGCCCGGGCGGCGGCGATGTCGTCCAGGTACTGCCGGCACGACGAGTAGCCGGCGTAGGCGCTGGTGACGAAGGCGAGCGCGTGCCGTACGCCGTCGTCGCGCATCCGTGCCACGGTGTCGGCCAGCATCGGATGCCAGTTGCGGTTGCCCCAGTAGACCGGCAGGTCGACGCCGTTCGCGGCGAGGTCGGCGCGGATCGCGGCGATCAGGTCACGGCACTGCTGGTTGATCGGCGACACGCCGCCGAAGTGCTGGTAGTGCTCGGCGACCTCGGCCAGCCGCTCCGGCGGCACGCCCCGCCCCCGGGTCACATTCGTCAGGAACGGCAGGACGTCGTCGGGGCGCTCGGGTCCGCCGAAGGAGACCACCACCAGTGCGTCGTACGGCATGGTCCCCATTCTGTCCCGCGACGCCGCCGGCCGGTCGCCAGGGCGGCCCGGCCGGCGGCGATCGTGGCGGGTTTCACCGCCCGGTCAGGCGCCCAGCGCGTGGTAGCCGCCGTCGACGTGCACGATCTCGCCGGTGGTGGCCGGGAACCAGTCGGACAGCAGTGCCAGGCAGGCCCGGGCGGCCGGCTCCTGGTCGGTCAGGTTCCAGCCCAGCGGGGCGCGGTCCGCCCAGGCGTCCTCGAACTGCTCGAAGCCGGGGATCGACTTCGCCGCCATGGTGCGCAGCGGGCCGGCGGACACCAGGTTGCTGCGGATGCCCTTGGCGCCCAGGTGCAGTGCCAGGTAGCGGGACGCCGACTCCAGGCCGGCCTTTGCCACGCCCATCCAGTCGTAGACCGGCCACGCCTTGGTCGCGTCGAAGGTCAGCCCGACGACCGCGCCGCCCGGACCCATCAGCGGCAGTGCCGCCATCGCCAGCGACTTGTACGAGTACGTCGACACGTGCAGTGCCGTCGCCACGTCCTCCCAGGGCGCGCTGAGGAAGCCGCCGCCGAGGCAGCTCTGCGGGGCGAAGCCGATCGAGTGGACGACACCGTCGAGGCCGTCGACGTGCTCGCGCACCTTGTCGGCCAGGCCGGCCAGCTGCTCCTCGTTGGTGACGTCCAGTTCGATCACCGGCGCGGCCTCGGGCAGCCGCTTGGCGATCCGCTCGACCAGCGACATCCGGCCGAAGCCGGTGAGTACGACCTGGGCGCCGTTCTCCTGGGCCAGTTTGGCGACCGAGAACGCGATCGACGCGTCGGTGATGACGCCGGTGACGAGCAGCCGCTTTCCGGCCAGCAGTCCAGACACGTACAGATCCTCCGTCTTCGTCAGTGACCCATGCCCAGGCCGCCGTCGACCGGGATGACGGCGCCGGAGATGTAGCCGGCAGTGTCGCCGGCCAGCCAGGTGACCACCCCGGCGACCTCGTCGGGGTCGGCGAACCGGCCGGCCGGGATCAGCTTGCGGTATTCGGCCTTGCGGTCGTCGGGCAGCGCCGCGGTCATGTCGGTGTCGATGTATCCCGGGGCGACCACGTTGGCGGTGATGTTACGGCTGCCCAGCTCCCGGGTGATCGACCGGGCGACGCCGACCAGGCCGGCCTTGCTGGCCGCGTAGTTGACCTGGCCGGGACCGCCGTAGAGACCGACCACGGACGAGATGAAGATCATCCGGCCCCACTTGGCGCGCAGCATCTTGCCGGCGGCTCGCTTGGCGCACCGGTACGCCCCGTTGAGGTTGGTGTCGATGACGCTGGTGAAGTCGTCCTCGGACATCCGCAGCAGCAGCGTGTCGGCGGTGATGCCGGCGTTGGCGACCAGCACCTCGACCGGCCCCAGCTCGGCCTCGACGGCGGTGAAGGCGGCGTCGACGGCGGCGCTGTCGGTGATGTCGCAGCGGACCCCGAACACGCCTTCGTGGTATCCGCTGTCACCGTCGGCCGCCCCGGCCCAGCGACCCCGGTGCGTGATCGCCACCCGGTCGCCCTGCTTGGCGAACGCCTGGGCGATGGCCAGCCCGATCCCCCGGTTTCCCCCGGTCACCAGCACGGTACGCGGCACGGTCATTCCTCCAGCGGTTCTTCCGACGGGTGCGCGAAGGACACTAGGCGCTACCGACAGGTAAGCAGTAACCCGCCCCCCATGATCCCGGTGATCAGGGACCGGGTCCGCGTGTCGTCCGGTGGGTCGGGGTACGCGCTGCCTGATCACGCGGATCACGCGCCGGCCGACACGGATCAGGGCGCGGTGAGCGCCGCGGTACGGCGGGACGGGTGTAGCATCGGCGCGGTCTGCACGGCTCCCCACGACCGATGGAGGTGATCGCTGTGCGAGATAGCGATCCTCTCAGTCGTGGCCGGGCCGACGGTCCGCCGCGCTGAGCCAGCCTCAGCCCGAGCCGACCCCGCACCCGCTCGCCCGCACCCGATCCCCGGCCACCGTCGGGGCCCGTCCCGTGTGCGGACACCGCGAGCCGCCCCGCCGCGACTGACCCCAGCGTGTCCCCACGTCCCGCGCCAGTCGCCACCGGAGTCCCCGATGAACCGCTACGTCGCCCCGCTGGGCTTCACCCTCGCCGCCGTCTGGATCCTGGTCGTCGTCGTCCTGGTCAGCCCGCGCTGAACCGGCCGCCGGCCCGGGAACACACCAGGTCGGGACACATCCGGCCCGAACGTAAGGGCCGGACACACCGGGCCGGTCGCGAGACGCATCCCGCGACCGGCCCACATCCGCGTCACGGCAGCCGCGACGTCCACAGCAGACTCATGGCGGCCGCCGACAGTGCGAGCAGCAGCGCCACCCCGGCGTACCACTGGGTCACCTCGCGCGGCTCGGTACGGTGCCCGATCGAGCTGCCCATGTCCTCGTACACCTGCTTCAGCTCGGTGACCGACGCCGCCTCGTAGAAGAAGCCCTGCGTCGTCTCGGCCAGTTCGGCCAGCGCCAACCGGTCGACCGGCACCCGCTGGCGGTGGCCGCCGATCTCGACCTCGCCCGAGTCGGTGCCGAACGCGATCGTCGACACCGGCACGTTCGCCGACTGCGCCATCGCCGCGGCCTCCTCCATCGACCGGCCCGAGGTGCGGTAGCCGTCGGAGAGCAGCACGATCCGGGCCGGCGGGATGCCCTGCGCCCCGTCCGCCGGCACCGACCGGATCGCCTCCAGGCAGGTGAAGACCGCCTCGCCGGTCGCGGTCGCCTCGGCCAGCGTCAGCCCGTCGATCGCCTGGATCACCGCCGGCCGGTCCTTGGTCGGCGGGACGAGCACGTTCGCGGACTTGGCGAACGCCACCAGCCCCAGGTTGTAGGTCTCCGGCAGCTCGGCGACGAACTCCTTGGCCGCCTCCTGCGCCGCCTCGATCCGGCTCGGTTCGACGTCGCCGGCCTCCATCGACAGCGACACGTCGATCGCGAGCATGACGGTGGCCCGCTCCAGCGGTTCCTCGGTGTCGACCGACGGCCGGGCCATCGCGGTCGCCAGCGTCAGGAGGCTGAGCAGGAACGCGGCGGCCGCCACGTGCCGCCGCCAGCCGAGCCCCTTGGGCGCCAGCGTGCGCAGCAGGTCGACGTTGGTGAACCGGACGGCGTACGACCGGCGCCGGAACTGGCGCCACACGTACGCGCCCGCGACGGCGAGCACCGGCAGCACGGCGAGCAGCCACCACGGTTGCAGGAAACGGATCATCGTGTGGTCCCTCTGGTGCGGGCGTGTCGCTGCGCGGCGACGAACTTGACCATGTCGAGCAGCCAGTCGGAGTCGGTCCGCAGCCGCAGGTGGGCCGCGCCCGAGGCGCGCAGTTGGTGGGCGATGGCGGTGCGCTGCGCCGAGGCTGCCTCGGCGTAGCGGCGGCGTAGCTTCGGGTCGGCGGTCTGCACCTCGTGCAGTTCGCCGGTCTCGGGGTCGACGAGCGCGATCACCCCGACGTCGGGCAGCTCCAGCTCGCGCGGGTCGACGACCTCGATCGCGAGTACGTCGTGCCGCAGCGCCAGCTTGCGTATCGGCCGGCCCCACTGCTCCGGCGGGGTGAGGAAGTCGGAGATCACCACCGCCACGCCCCGCCGCCGGGGCGGCCGGTTGAGCAGGTCGACCAACGCGCCCAGGTCGCTGCGACCGGGGCGTACCCGCGTATTGACGATGGCGCGCAGCAGGCCCTGCGCCTCCTTGCGGCCGGGCCGGGCCGGCAGCCGCACCGGTGTGCCCTCGCCGGTGCCGACGACCGCGCCGATCCGGTTGCCGCCCCGGACCGTCAGGTGTGACACCGCCGCGGCGGCGGCCACGACCAGGTCGCGCTTGAGCCACCTGGCGGTGCCGAAGTCGAGACTCGCCGACAGGTCCACGGCCAGCCACGTCTCCAGTTCGCGGTCGGCGACCGTGCGCCGCACGTGCGGGACGGTGGTGCGGGCGGTGACCGGCCAGTCCATCCGCCGTACGTCGTCACCGGGCCGGTATTCGCGGGACTCCCCCGCCTCGGTGCCCGGCCCGGGCAGCAGCCCGATGTAGTCGCCCTGGAGCAGGCCGTCGAGCTTGCGGGTGACCAGCAGTTGCAGCTTGGACAGTACAGCCTCGGCCCGGCCGGAGCCGCCGCCCCCGGTCAGGTCGGGGACGGGCGGGCTGCCGGCTGGGGTCACGGCAGCCGCCCGGGCCATCCGGCCGGCTGGCCCGGCCCGGCCGGCACGGTCTGCGGCGCCGAGTTCTGCCGGGGCGCGACCGACGGCAGCGGGATGGTGGCCATGATCCGGTTGACGACGTGGTCGGCCGGAATGTCGTCGGCCAGCGCGTCGTAGCTGAGCACCAGCCGGTGCCGCAGGATGTCCGGCGCGATGTCCTGCACGTCCTGCGGCAGCGCGTAGTCGCGGCCGCGCATCAGCGCCAGCGCCCGGGTGGCGCGCACGATGCCGAGCGAGGCGCGCGGGCTGGCGCCGTACTGGATCAGCGGGGCGATGTCGGCCAGGCCGTGCTCGGCCGGCGACCGGGTGGCCAGCACCAGCCGTACGGTGTAGTCGACCAGCGCGTTGTGCACGAACACCTGGTCGGCCTTGCGCTGGAGCCCGATCAGGTCGGTGGAGGTGAACACCGGGTCGGGTTCGGGGGCGCTGATCCCCATCCGGTAGACGATCTCGCGTTCCTCCGCGTCGGTCGGGTAGCCGACCAGGATCTTCATGAGGAAGCGGTCGCGCTGCGCCTCCGGCAGCGGGTAGACGCCCTCCTGCTCGATCGGGTTCTGGGTCGCCATGACCAGGAACGGGTCGGGCACCCGGTGCGTGATTCCGCCGATCGACACCTGCTTCTCGGCCATCACCTCCAGCAGCGCCGACTGCACCTTCGCCGGCGCCCGGTTGATCTCGTCGGCGAGCAGGAAGTTGACGAAGACCGGCCCCAGCTCCACGTCGAACTTCTCGCTGCCCTGCCGGTAGATCCGGGTGCCGACGATGTCGGCCGGCACCAGGTCGGGGGTGAACTGCACCCGGGCGAAGCTGCCGCCGACGACCTTGGCCAGCGTCTCGACCGCGAGCGTCTTGGCCACCCCGGGTACGCCCTCCAGCAGGCAGTGGCCACGGGCGAGCAGCGCCACGAACATCCGCTCGACCATCCGGTCCTGGCCGACGATGACCCGCTTGACCTCGAAGAGGGCGCGCTCGAGCAGGGTGGCGTCCTCCGCCGGGGTGCTGGTGCCCTTGGTCAGCGAACCGGCCGGCGGGGCGCTGCGGGTGGGCGGGCCGCCGTTGGCGGCGTCGGTCGGGCTGTCGGGCGTGGTCGGCTGGGCCACCGGTCCTCCGAGGCGGGTTCGCGTATATCGGGCTGGAAGTCCGTGCGTCGGTCTGACGTTACTGGGGCAGTCTGTGGAGCGGCTGCGGCCTTAAGACTTACACGCCGCCGCGACCGCCCGGACGGCGAGAACCCGAAATCAGGTTCGAGAACCGGGTGAACCGGCGTCCCGCCAGGGTAGACACACAGGGGTCGGTGGTGTGTACGATGCAGCCGTCGCCGGGCGGCTTCCCCCGTGGCCGCCCGGCGCTAAAAACTCTCCGGTGCCGCAACTCCCGGCGCTGAAATTCTCCGGCGCCGTCCCGGCGTGTCTCGGTGGGCGCCCCGTGCCCATGCCGGCATCCCGTCGCCCGTAGACTCGCGACGATGGCCGATCCTCTTGCCCAGGTCGAGACACCGGTGTGCTCCGCGAAAGGTTGCCGGGCCGCGGCGCGGTGGACGCTGTGGTGGAACAACCCCAGACTGCACACCCCGGAGCGGCGCAAGACCTGGCTCGCCTGCGACACGCACCGCGAGACGCTCGGTGACTTCCTCGGGGCGCGCGGGTTCCTGCGGGACGTCACGCCGTTCACGCCATCGCCTACGCTCGAAGGATGACCGCGCACTCCGTGATGACCGAGCCGACGGGGACGACGAAGTGACCGACGGCGCACCCGTTCCCGCCGCACCGGCGGCGCGCCCGCTCGACCCGCTGGAGCCGTGGCCGGACACGGTCGACTGGCAGCCCGTCTCACGCGATCTGATCTGGGTCGAACTGGTGCGGCTCGCCATCCTGATGGTCTTCCTGCTCGGCGGGGTCGGGATCGCCTGGGCACTGTCCGGGCACTGGACGCTCGGGCTCGCGTTCGGCCTGGTCACCCTCTTCGGCCTGGTGCGGGTCGTCACGACCGTCCGGGCCGTACGCGCCTGGGGTTACGCCGAACGCGACCACGACCTGCTCGTCCGGCACGGCCTGCTGGTCCGCCGGCTGTCCATCGTGCCGTACGCGCGGATGCAGTTCGTCGACGTGTCGGCCGGCCCCCTGGAACGCGCCTTCAACCTCGCCAACGTGCAACTGCACACCGCGGCGGCGGCCAGTGACGCCAAGGTGCCGGGGCTGCGGCCGGCCGAGGCGTCGCGGCTGCGTGACCGGCTCACCGCCCTGGGCGAGGACCGGGCGGAGGGCCTGTGAACCCCGAGCCCCCGCCGGGACCGGTTCCTCCCGGTCCGGGCCCGCAGCCCGCGCCCGGAACCGGTTCGGCGCCGGGCGCGACGCCCGCGGCCGGCCCGGCGCCGGGGGTGCCGCCCGTGCCCGGCGCGGCGCCCGGGGTCGGCCCGGCGCCGGGACCCGGCGGCGTCGAGCCGAGGCAGCGGCTGCACCCGCTGAGCCCGTTCCTCCACGGCGCCAAGTCGCTGCTCGCGATCATCGCGGCGATGTCGTGGTCGACGCTGTCCCGGGTCGGCCTGGGCTGGTTCGCGCTGATGGTCGTCCTGCTCCTGCTCGGCTCCCTCGTCCTCTACGTCGTGAGCTGGTACAACACCGGCTACCACGTGGTCGGGCGGGAGCTGCGCATCCACGAGGGGCTGCTGTGGCGGCGTACCCGGGCCATCCCGCTCGAACGGCTCCAGGCCGTCGAGGTCGTCCGGCCGCTGCTCGCCCGGCTATCCGGACTGGCCGAACTGCGACTCGAAGTGGTCGGCGGCGGCAAGACCGAGGCGCCGCTGGCCTTCCTGCGGATCGCCGACGCCGCCGTGCTGCGTGAGCGCCTACTCGCCCTCGCCGGCCGGGCCGGCGCACCCGCCGTGGCACCGGCCGGCGTACCGCAGGGGGCACCCGGCCCCGGCATGCCGGCGCCGGGGCCGGCCGGGGTGGTGCTTACCAAGCCGGTCGAGGTGCCCGGCCGCGACCTGCACGCGGTCTCCAACCGTGACCTGCTGATCAGTCAACTGCTGACGCCGCAGGCGTTCCTGGTGCCGTTCGGTGTCGCCTTCGTGCTCTACCAGTTCCTGTCGGCGGCCTCGTTCTCGTTCATCGCCGTCGCCAGCGGGCTGACCGCGCTGGCCGGCGTCCTGCTCCAGCCGGTCCGCCGGGTCGTCGACGACTGGAACTTCCGGCTCGTCCGCGAGGACGAGCGGCTGCGGGTCCGCCACGGCCTGCTGGAGACCCGCGCCCAGACCGTGCCGCTGGTCCGGGTCCAGGCCATCGTCGCCACCTGGCCGCTGCTGTGGCGGGCGAAGGGCTGGCTCCTCCTGCGGCTGCACGTCGCCGGTGTCACCGTCGGCGAGGGCGACAGCGGCGGGACCGACCGGCTGCTGCCGGTCGGGGTGCCGCCCACCGCCCAGTCGATCATGAACGAGGTGCTGCCCCGCGTCGACCTGGCCACCCTGCCGCTGACCACGCCGCCGGCCCGGGTCCGCTGGCTGCACCCGTTCGCCCAGCCGGTGATGGGCGCCGCGCTGACCGACGAGGTGTTCGCGGTCCGCTCCGGGCCGATCACCCGCCAGGTGATGGTCGTGCCGTACGCCCGGATCCAGAGCGTACGGGTGGTCCAGGGCCCCATCCAGCGGCGGCTCGGGCTGGCGACGGTCTACGCCGACACCGCCGGCGGCCCCAGCGCGGCGGCCGGTTCCCGCGACCTGCGGGAGGCGTGGGCGATGGCCGCCGACCTGACCGCCCGCGCCCGCCACGCCCGCGCCACCGGCGCCGCACCGTTCCCCAGCGCCTGAACCCGCCGGACCGCGACCCGGTCGACGGAAACGCGAAACGCCCCGCACCGGCCGGTGCGGGGCGTTCAGCAGTTCATCGACCGGCGGGCGTCACCGACGGGTCCGGCGGCGCCGGTGGCTCGGACGACTCCGCGGGCCGATCGGCGGCCGGTCGGACGGCCGGCGGGCCGGCGTCGACGGCCGGAGCCGGCTCCTCGGGTACGGCCCGGCGCGCCTTGCGGGCCCGCCACCAGCGTTCGCCGAGACCGACGACGACGAACGTCATCCCGACGTACAGCCAGCCGACCAGCACGTCGATGATGTAGTGCTCGCCCGCGTAGACCAGGGTGAACGTCATCGCCAACGGGTACGACAGCAGCAGCGGCCACCACCGCTTGCGCACGTTGGCCAGGAAGAACACCACGACGAACAACGCGAAGGCGGTGTGCAGCGACGGCATCGCGGCCACCGGGTTCGAGGCGATCTGGCCCGCGTTGAGCAGGTTGCCGGCGCCGTGCATGCCGAACGCCCGCCAGCCCCGGGTGGAGATCCGGGCGACGTCCTCCAGCAGCCCGTACTGGGCCGCCCACCACGGCGGGGCCGCCGGGTAGAGGAAATAGGTCACCAGGCCGGTCGCGCACAGGAAGCCCCAGCGCCGCATGAACTGGCCCCAGCGGGCCCGGTTGGTCATCCACAGCACCACCGCGGCGGCCAACGCGGCCACGAAGTGGGAGAAGTAGACCCAGCTCACCGCGACGTCCCACCAGTGGATCCGGTCCGGGTCGTAGAGCCGCTCCTGCAACCAGATCGTCGGCACCTCGCCGCCGGTGGCCCAGCCGATCAACAGGCGGTCGGCCACGATCAGGTCGAAGGAGTACGGGATCGCACCGTTGTCGGCGAAGCCGCGGGAGAGGTTGTACAGCGCCAGCAGGATCACGATCGGCAGCCAGTCGCGGACGAACCCCAGGTGCGACCGGAACGGCCGCTCGCTGTTCCACGCGATCGTGGCGGTCCACAGCCACACGAAGGCGTACAGCGGATCCGTCGGCAGACCGATCAGCAGCCATCCGGCGACGAACGCGACCGACCACACGGTCATCGCGATCAGCCGGCGCCGCCTCGACGGGTCGCGGACGGACGGATCCGGCGCGACCGGCGGCTCCGGGGACGGACTGGTCTGGGAATCGGACAGGGTGGCCATCGCGGTCAAGGTTAACGGCGGACCAATCCCACCCCGAAGGCAGTCACCGGCCGACCTTCCGGCACCGGCCCGATCCGGCCGGCCGGCCCCGCCGCGGCCGCACCGGCGGATCGGCGCGGTCGGGTGCCGGCAACGATGGCCCGACCGTATCGGAGCGCCTACGCTGAGGTGCATGGAGCAGCAGCCGGATCCAGGCTTCGCGCCCGGGCTCACCGCACACGTCGAACTGACCGTCACCGACGCCGACACCGCGCAGGCGGTCGGCTCGGGTGACGTACCCGTGCTCGGCACCCCGCGGGTGCTCGCACTGGCCGAGGCGGCCACCGTCGCCGCGACGGCCCGACGGATGCCGACCGGAATGACCACGGTGGGCACCCGCGTCGAACTCGACCACCGGGCACCGACCCCGGTCGGGCGCCGGGTCACCGCACACGCCCAGTTGGCCAAGGTCGACGGGCGGCGGCTGCTGTTCGAGATCGTCGTCACCGACGGGGACACCACGGTGGCCGAGGGGCGGGTCGAACGGATCCTCGTCGACCGGCAGCGGTTCGTCGCCCGGGCCTTCGGCCCCGACGAGTCGTGACGATCGCCTTCGCCGAGGTCGCCGACCGGGTCTACGTCCTGCGCCACCCGCTGCTCGACGTCAACGTGACGCTGGTGGTCGGCGACGGGGCGGCGCTGCTGGTCGACACGCTGTCGACGGCGGCGCAGGCGGCCGAACTCGCCGTCGCCGCCCGGCAGCTCACCACCGCCCCGTGGACGATCGTCAACACCCACCACCACTTCGACCACTGCTTCGGCAACGCCACGCTCGCCGGTGACCTGCCGGTCGCCATCTACGCCCACGAGGAGACCGCGCGGCTGCTCGCCGACGACGCCCCCGGGGTGCGCCGCCGGGCGTACGAGGAGATGCTGCCGACCGAGCGGGCGCTCGCCGCCGAACTGGCCGGCACCGCCATCCTGGCCCCGACCCACCCGGTGCACCTGCTGTCCACCGTCGACGTCGGCGGCCGGCGGGTCGACCTGCACCATCTGGGGCGCGGGCACACGGCCGGCGACCTAGTCGCGCACGTGCCCGACGCCGACGTCGTGGTCGCCGGCGACCTGGTCGAGCAGAGCGGGCCGCCGGCGTTCGAGGAGTCCTACCCACTGGAGTGGCCGGAGACGCTGACCGCGCTGCTGCGGTTGACCGGCAAGGACACCCTGGTCGTCCCGGGGCACGGTGCCCCGGTCGGCGTGGACTTCGTACACGAGCAGCACACCGGGCTGACCGCGCTGGCCTGGCTGATCCGCGACGGTCATGCCGACGGGGCGGCCGCCGCCGCGCTGGCGATGCGCTCCGCGTACGGCCCGGCCGTCGCCCTGCCCGCCATCGAGCGCGGCTACGCCGAACTATCCAACCGCACCTGACCCACCCTCCTCCCGCTCCCCAAGATCCGCGTGATCAGGGAGTACGTCGGGCGTGTCGTCGGCGCGTCGAGGCGGAAACTCCCTGATCACGGGGATCTTGAGGGCGGGGCGGGCGTCGGGGGCGGTTGCGGGATGCACCCGGCGGCTCAGGTGGGCGCGTCGGGTCGCGCTGGCGTGGGCGCCGGCCGGCTCTGACACCGGCGCCCGGCGGCTCGGGGCGCCCCGCGGGAGGGCTCGGGCACCTGGGGCAGGGCGCTCGGGTGCACCAAGCTGAGGGCTCGGTCAGCGGGCCGACCCAGTTGTCTTGATCGTCTGCGGTTGCGGCGCTCCGGGTACGGCGTGTCGGGTGCCTGAACCGCAGACGATCAAGTCACCACCAGGAAGGGCCTCCGACGGCGGGGGTACGGCGCTCCGAGGAGCGTGATCGTCTGCTGTCCAGCCGGTCGACACGCCGTGCACCAACAGCGGAACAGCAGACGATCAAGTTGATGCCCACCCATTGACTCCCCCGCCCTGCCCGCCGCTTCCAGAACCCGCACCTGCAGCCGCAGCCGCACCTGCACCTGCACCTGCACCTGCACCAAGATCCGGGTGATCAGGGAGTTTCACCACGACACACCGACGACACGCACGACTCAATCCCTGATCACGCGGATCTTGGTGCAGGTGCAGGGCGGGGCAAGGAGCGGCGGCGCGGGCGGGGCAGGGGCGGCGCGGGCGGGGCAGGGGCGGCGCGGGGCGGGGTGGGTCAGGGGAAGCGGGTTCTTACCTCGGTGTGGGTGGGCATGGCGGCGGCGCCGCCGGGAGACTCGCAGACCAGGCCGGCCACCCGCAGTGCGAAGTCGACACGTTCCCGCCAGCCGGCCAGGCCGGCCGGCAACCCGTCGCGGAGCAGCCCTTCGATCAGCGCCGCCATCACCGAGTCACCGGCACCGGTCGCGTCGACCGCGTCGACCACCGGGGCCGCCACGTCCACGGTCCCCGTCCCGTACGCGACCAGTGCTCCCGCCGCCCCGCGGGTGACGACGACCACCTCGGCGCCGAGCCCCAGCAGCCGGGACGCGACCTGCTCCGGATCCTCGCCGTAGAGCGCGTCGGCGTCGGCGGCGCTGAGCTTGACCAGGTGGGCGGTGGCGGCGAATTCGGCGACGACGGCCCGCTGGTGGTCCCAGGTGGCCTGGTCGGGCAGCAGCCGGGGCCGGATGTTCGGGTCGAAGACACGCAGTCCGCCGGTCAGCGCCCAGGCGCGCCGGGCGGCGGCCAGCGCCGGCGGTTGGAGCAGGACGATCGACCCGCAGTAGAGCACGGCCGCGTCGGTCACCAGGTCGGCGTCGAGCGCGTCGGCGTCGATCAGCCCGTACGAGGCGGGTTCGCCGTAGAAGCGGAAGTCGGGTTCGGCACCGGCGAAGGTGGCGACCGCGAGCGTGGTCGGCGCCGGGACGGTGACGGTGCCCCGCTGCCCGACTCCGGCGGCGGTGAGGAACTCGCGGATCCGGTCGGCGAGCACGTCGTCGCCGAGCGAGCCGGCGAACTCGACGGTGCCGCCGAGCCGGGAGACGCCGACCGCGACGTTGAGCGGCGCGCCTCCGATCACCCGCCGGTAGACCGGTTCCCCTTCGCATTCAGCTTCGAGCAGGTCGACCAGGGCCTCACCGAGCACCACCGCGTATCGCATGCGTCTCCTCACCGGTCGACCTGCTGTCCACTTTGACATCCTCCGCCGTCCTAAAGGACGGAGTATCCACGGAAGGATTCCGATGACCGACGCGCCGGCCCGGCCGCCTACCGGCGCCGTGCCGGCACCGCACCGCCCACCGAGCCCGCACCGCCGGCCGGCACCGCGCCGTCCACCGGCACCACACCGCCCACCGAGCCCGCACCGCCCACCGGCACCGCGCCGTCGAGCGACGCCATGCCGCCCACCGGCGCCGGGTCGGTACGGTGCGGGTCGAGGCGCCGCTGCAACCGGCGCAGCGGGGCCGGCGCCCACCAGTTGGCCCGGCCGGCGAGCCGCATGAAGGCCGGCACCAGGATCGCCCGGATGATGGTGGCGTCGACGAGGACGGCGATCGCGACGCCGATGCCGACCATCTGGAGGTACATGACCTCGCCGGTGGCGTACAGCGAGAACGACAGGGCGAGGATGACCGCGGCGGCGGTGACGAGCGGTGCGCTGCGCTGGATGCCTTCGAGGACGGCCCGCCGGTTGTCGCCGGTCGCCGCGTACCGCTCCTTGATCCGCGACAGCATGAAGACCTCGTAGTCCATGGACAGGCCGTACGCGACGCAGAAGATCAGGATCGGGAAGGTCGGGTCGACCGTACCGATCGGGGTGAAGCCGAGCAGGTCGGCCAGCGCCCCGTTCTGGAAGATCACGACGAGCGCGCCGAACATCACCGCCAGGCTCAGCAGGTTGAGGACGGTGGCCTTTACCGGGATGAGCAGGCTGCCGGACATCAGGAAGAGGATCACGAAGGTGACGACCAGGATGAGTACGCCGACCAGCGGCACCCGGTCCATCAGGGTGGACCGGAAGTCGGTCAGTTCGGCCGGGTAGCCGCCGATCAGCAGCTCGCCGAACGGCGCCGGTACGGCACGCACCCGCTCCATCAGCCCGGTGACGTCGGTGCCGGCGAGCACCTCGCGGGTCGGGATCGCCTCCAGCCGCTGGCCGTCGGCGCTGGTCAGCCGGTCGGCGGCGGGCTCGGCGGAGACCCGGTCGCCGGCGACGAAGACGCCGGCGGTCGAGTTGACCTGCCCGATCCCGGGCACCCGGGACAGTTCGCCAGCGTACCGGGCCACCGCGTCGGCGGGGGTGGCCCGGCCGGCCGGGGCGACGAAGTGGATCGCGTCGTTGGCCTCGTGGGCGAAGTTGGCCCGTAGTTCGTCGTACGCCTGCCGGGTCGAGGCGGTGGGTGGCAGGACCCGGTCGTCGGGCAGCCCGATCCGCAGGCCGAGCGCGGGTGCGCCGAGTGCGCCGACCAGCACCAGGCCGGCGGCGACGAACAGGACGGGCCGACGCATCACCCGGGCGCCGAGCCGGTACCAGAAGCCGCTTTCTTCGGCGGTCGTCGTGGCGGCCGGCCCGCGGCGCAGCGCGCGGGGCCCGAGCACGGCCAGTGCCGCCGGCAGCAGGACGAGGGCGCCGAGCACCGCCATGACCACGACGAGCACCCCGGCGTACGCGAACGACCGCAGGAACGAGTACGGGAAGGCGAGCATCACCGACAGTGCGGCGGCGACGGTGAGCCCGCTGAAGATCACGGTACGGCCGGCGGTGCGTACCGTGGTCACGACGGCGTCGGTGACGGTGGCGCCGCGGGTGAGTTCCTCGCGGAACCGGGCGATGACGAAGAGGCTGTAGTCGACGCCGAGTCCGATGCCCATGACCAGGGTGATGTTGGCGGCGAACGTGGAGATCTCGGTGATCTCGGCGAGCCCGCGCAGGCCGGCGAGGGTGCCGAACACCGCGAACAAACCGACGCCGAGGGTGAGCAGAGCCAGCCGTACCCGGCGGTAGAGCACGACCAGCAGCACCGCCATGAGCGGGATGATGAGCAGTTCGGCGCGGATGAAGTCGCGCGACGCCTGTTCGCTGACCTGGCTGGACACCGCCTCGGAGCCGGCGACCTGGACGCTGACCGGCCCGGTCGTGCGGGTGTACGCCGGCAGCAGCTTCTCGCGGATCTCGGCCCGGGTGGTGGTCGCGTCGCCTTCGACGTACGCCAGGACGAGCGCGTGCCGCTGGTCGGTGCTGCGCAGTGTCGGGTCGCCGGGCCGGGACCAGTACGACCAGACATCGCCGACCATGGGTTCGGCGCGCAGTTCGTCGGCGAGGGCGGTGCCGGCGGCGGCGACCGGCGCCGAGTCGACGGTGCCGGTCTCGGCGGTGACGAGCAGGACGAGGTTGGCGTTGCTGGTGCCGAAGTCGCGTTCGAGCAGTTGGCGGGCCTGTACGGATTCGCTGCCCGGCGCCTCCCAGCGGTTGAGGACCAGGACTCCCATCGCGGTGGCGCCGACGCCGGCGAGGGCGAGGGTGAGCAGCAGTCCGGCGATCAGGACGCGGCGCCGGCGGTGGGCGGTGAACGCGCCGAGCCGGGCGAGTGGTGACATGGTGGTCCCCTTGTGTCGTCTGCTGTTAGCGTCAGAAACACGAGCGATCGCCCGCGTTTTGCAAGATACGAGCAATCGCTCGCATTAGTCAAGGAGGTAGGAGCGGTGGCCGAACCCCGCCCCGTCCGCCGGCAGGCCCGCGGCGAACGCCGGATCGCCGAGATCCTGGATGCCGCGCTGAGCCTGTTCGCCGAGGTCGGCTACGAGGCCGCCACGACCAACGCGATCGCCGCCCGGGCCGGGATCTCCCCCGGCTCGCTCTACCAGTTCTTCCGCAACAAGGAGGCGATCGCGCAGGCCCTGTCGGCCCGCCTGGTCGAGGGCACCCGAGACGCGCACGCCGCCGCCTTCGCCGACCGGCCGGTGGCCACCCTGCCGCTCGACGAACTCGTCGACCTGATGCTCGACCCGCTCATCGAGTTCAACGTGTCCAACCCGGGAGCCAAGTCCCTGTTCGGCAACACCGACATGCCGGCACAGCTCGCGGCGGCGACCCGGCCGCTGCACGAGGCGGTCACCCGGCGGGTCACCGCCGTGGTCACCGCCCGCGCCCCGCACCTGTCCGCCGTCGAGGCCGCCCGGACGGCGACCGTGGTCGTACAGATCGTCAAGGCCATGATGCCGCCCGTCGTCGCGGCGGAACCCGAGGAGCGGGCCGCCCTCGTGACCGAACTCAAGCGGGCCATCCGCGGCTACCTGGCACCGCTCGAGGACGCCACCACCTGAAACATCGAAGTACGGCTATTGTGTCGGGCGCCGATCCGTGGTGCGATAGCCAGGCCGACACGGCGCGGGGGCTAACGCGCCGACAGGCGCCCTTGAGCCAGGCGCCGACAGGCGTCCCGGCAGCCAGGCGCCGACAGGTGCCGGTGAACCGGGCGCCGACAGACCGGCACGCACGGAGCCACGCGAAGACCCAGGTCCGACACCGGGCCGCCGTCCGCGTGCCCGCCGAGCCGCCCCGCTTCCGACCTCCCCGGAGCAGCCGCTCGTCACCGCACACGACACCCGGTGCCGGTCCGCAGCACACCCGCGAACCGATGGAACCGTGCCGTCGGCCGTCCGGCCACCCCGCCGCGGTTCCGGCCTCGAAGGAGAACGTCGTGAGACTTCTACGCAAGGTGGCGGTGCTCTCCGCCGCCGCCATGCTGACCGCCGGCGTCGTGTCGGTCGTCAACCAGACCGCGGCCTGGTCGCACGGCGCCGCCATGGCGCCCGGCAGCCGCACCTACCTGTGCTGGAAGGACGGCCTCAGCCCGCAAGGCAACATCCAGCCGATCAACCCCGCCTGTACGGCCGCGGTGAACCAGGGCGGCGCCAACCCGCTCTACAACTGGTTCAGCGTGCTGCGCTCCGACGCGAACGGCCGGACCACCGGGTTCATCCCGGACGGCCAGCTGTGCAGCGGCGGCAACCCGGTGTTCTCGGCGTACGACGCGGCCCGCACCGACTGGCCGCTGACCCACCTGACCGCCGGCGCCAACTTCAACTTCCGGTACAGCAACTGGGCGCACCACCCGGGCACCTTCTACTTCTACGTGACGAAGAACAGCTGGAGCCCGACCCGGCCGTTGGCCTGGGGCGACCTGGAGGAGCAGCCGTTCCTCACGGTGACCAACCCGCCGCAGAACGGCGCGGTCGGCACCAACGAGGGCCACTACTACTTCAGCGGCAACCTGCCGTCGGGCAAGAGCGGCCGGCACATCATCTACTCGCGCTGGGTGCGCTCGGACAGCCAGGAGAACTTCTTCGGCTGCTCGGACGTGACCTTCGACGGCGGTAACGGCGAGGTCTCCGGCCTCGGCCGCGGCGGCAACGGCCCGAACCCCACCACCCCGCCGCCGAACCCGACCACTCCCCCGCCGAACCCGACCACCCCGCCGCCGGGCGGCTCCGGCTGCTCGGCGACGCACACGGTGGTCAGCTCCTGGAACGGCGGCTACCAGGGCGAGGTGAAGATCACCAACACCGGTGGTTCCACCATCGGCAACTGGACCGCGAAGTGGAACCTGGCGGCCGGCCAGAGCATCGGCTCGCTCTGGAGCGGCTCACACACGGTGAGCGGTTCACAGGTGACGGTGACCAACGCGGCCTGGAACGGCAGCCTGGCACCGGGCGCGTCGACCACCTTCGGCTTCACCGCCGGCGGTAACGCCGGCTCACCGGCGGTGACCTGCACGGTGTGACCGTAACCGGATAAGGCGGCGGCCCGGACCGATTCGGTCCGGGCCGCCGTACGTTCCGAAGACGGGTCAGTGCACCATCGAGCCGACGACCGGCTTGGTCAGCAGCGCCGACTGGTTGCGCTGGATTCCGGGGTCGAGCGTGCGCGCCACGAAGATCGCGTGCCAGATGCAGAAGATCAGCACCGTCCACACCTTGCGGGAGTGGTCGGCCTCCTCCCGCTTGTGCTCCTCGAGCAGCCGCATCGCGTACGACAGGTCCAGCAGTTCGCCGGCGCCGGACGTGGCCAGCACGTGGCGGGCCCACTCGTACATCTCGCCGCGCAGCCAGACCCGGGTCGGGGTCGGGAAGCCGAGCTTGCGCCGGTTGACGATCGCCGGCGGCACCACCCCCTGCAGGGCCTGGCGCATCGCGTACTTGGTGGCGTCGGAGCGCGGCGGCAGCTTCAGGTCGACCGGCACCTTCGCGGCGACCTCGAAGACCTCCTTGTCCAGGAACGGCACCCGGACCTCCAGCGAGTGCGCCATCGAGATCCGGTCGGCCTTGACCAGGATGTCGCCGCGCAGCCAGGTGTAGAGGTCGACGTACTGCATCTTGGTGACGTCGTCGAGTTCGGTGCACTCGGCGTAGATCGGGGCGGTCACGTCGGTGTAGCGCACGTTCGGGTCGTAGCGGCGCATCAGCTTCTGCTTCTCCGCCTCGGTGAACATCCGCGCGTTGCCGTAGTAGCGCTCCTCGATCGGCGTGGTGCCGCGCTCCAGGAAGCTCTTGCCCTTCACCCCCTGCGGGATGACCTTCGAGACCGCGCGCAGCCCCTTCTGCATCGGGTCCGGCAGCCCGTTGACGGTGCCG
Organism: Polymorphospora sp. NPDC050346; assembly: GCF_040655695.1. Classification (NCBI taxonomy): domain Bacteria; kingdom Bacillati; phylum Actinomycetota; class Actinomycetes; order Micromonosporales; family Micromonosporaceae; genus Polymorphospora; species Polymorphospora sp. NPDC050346. The sequence continues at coordinate 82,950 of NZ_JBFAKM010000022.1, forward strand.
AGCGACAGCGGCTCGCGGTAGATCGTGTAGCCGCCGAAAAACTCGTCGGCGCCCTCGCCGGACAGCACCACGGTGACGTGCTCGGCCGCCTTCTTCGCCACGAAGTAGAGCGGCACCAGCGCCGGGTCGGCCACCGGGTCGTCGAGATGCCACACGATCTTGGGCAGCGCGTCGATCATGTCCTGCGGACCGATCTTCGTCGGGATCGTGGTCACCTCGAGGTGCCGTGCCGACTCCTGGGCGACGTCGATCTCCGAGTAGCCGGGCACGTCGTAGCCGACCGTGAAGGTCAGGATGTTCGGGTTGAACTCCCGGGCCAGGGCCACCACCGCGGTCGAGTCGATGCCGCTGGACAGGAACGAGCCGACCGGCACGTCGGCCCGCATGTGCATCCGTACGCTCTCGCGCAGCACCTCACGGATCTCGTCGTAGAGCCGCTGCGGCTCGGGCTGCGGGGTGGGCCGGAACACCGGTTGGTACCAGCGGCGCACGTCGACGCTGCCGCCGCCCGTCACGCTCCAGGTCAGGCACTCCCCCGACCCGATCCGGTGGATGCCCTGGTGCAGGGTGCGCGGCTCGGGGACGTACTGCAACGTCAGGTAGTGCGACAGGTTGGCCGCGTCGACACCGGCGTCCCCGGCGTACGCCGAGTGCGCGAACGGCAGCAGCGCCTTCTTCTCCGATGCCAGGTAGATCCCGTCGGCGGTCTGGAGGTAGTGCAGCGGCTTGATCCCGAAGTGGTCGCGGGCGCCGAACGCCCTGCGCTCCAGCCGGTCCCAGATGACGAACGCGAACATGCCGCGCAGCTTGGTGAGCACCCGCTCACCCCAGTAGTGGTAGCCGGCGACGATCGCCTCGCCGTCACCGAGGGTGCTGAACTGGGCACCGAACTCGCGGGCCAACTCCTCGCGCAACTCGATGTAGTTGTAGATCTCACCGTTGAACGTCAACAGGTAGCGGCCACCCGCGTACGGCAACGGCTCCTGGCTGTGCGCCACGTCGATGATCGACAGCCGCTTGTGGGCGAACACCGCGTCGGCGAACTGGCCGGTGGCGTCACCGATGATCTCCACACCGGTCTCGTCGGGCCCCCGGTGGTGGAGGCATTCGAGGGCACCGGCGATCGCGTCGCGGTGGGCGGCGGCGTCGCCGCGCGCGCTGAAGAAGGCCAGAAGTCCGCACATGGCGGCCATCTTTCCACGGTCCCGCCCGTCGTACGCCGGCACCGGCCCGACACCTGACGTATATCGCCGGACACCGGCGACCCACCCCCACCCGCGCGCGGTACGGTCGTCTACTGCGGGGACGGACCGCAAGCAACGTAGTGGGGAGGCGTCATGGGCGACGACCGGGTCGAAAACACGCAGGCGACACGCACCGAGTCACACGACCCGGACTTTCCGGAGAAGCTCCTCCAGTTCATGCGCGAGGGCTGGCGGGACGACCCGCTGCACGCCGGCCCACGCCCGGAGGTGCCCAACTACGCCAAGCGGCGGGCCGCCCTGTCCGCCGCCTTCGCCGGCGAGACCCTGGTCATCCCGACCGGCCGGGACAAGGTACGCGCCAACGACACCGAGTACGCCTTCCGGCCCGGCAGCGACTTCGCCTACCTGACCGGCGACTACGACCCGGGCAGCGTGCTGGTGCTGCGCCCCAACGGCGGCGGCCACGACGCGATCCTCTACACCCGGCCGCAGGCGGCCCGCGACAGCGACGACGAGTTCTTCCGCAGCCGCGACGGCGAGCTGTGGGTCGGCCGCCGCCACACGCTGGCCGAGAAGGCCACCGAACTGGGCCTGGAGACCGCGCCGCTGACCGAGCTGGCGGCCGCGCTGGCCGACTGCGCGCCGGGGCGTACCCGGGTGCTGCGCGGATTCGACACCCGCGTCGACGCCACCGTCCGGCCGTACGATCCCAAGCGGGCCGGCGCCCGCGACCGGGAGCTGGCGGCGGTCCTGTCCGAGCTGAAGCTGGTCAAGGACGAGTGGGAGATCGCCCAGCTCCAGGACGCGATCGACGCCACCGTACGCGGCTTCGAGGACGTGGCCCGGATCCTGCCCGCCGACCGGCCGGTCAGCGAGCGGCTGGTCGAGGGCGTCTTCGGGCTGCGCGCCCGGCACGACGGCAACGACGTCGGCTACGCCACGATCGTCGGCGCCGGCGCGCACGCCACGATCCTGCACTGGACCCGCAACACCGGCACCACCCGCCCCGGTGACCTGCTGCTGATGGACATGGGCGTGGAGAACCGGCACCTCTACACCGCCGACGTGACCCGCACCGTCCCGGTCAACGGCACGTTCACCCCGCTGCAGCGCCAGGTGTACGACGTCGTCTACGCCTCCCAGCAGGCCGGCATGGACGCGATCAAGCCCGGCGTGAAGTTCCAGGACATCCACCTGACCTGCATGCGGGTCCTCGCCCAGGGCCTCGCCGACCTGGGCGTCCTGCCGGTCAGCGTCGACGAGGCGATGGAGTCCGACTCGTCGGTCTACCGCCGGTGGACGCTGCACGGCTTCGGCCACATGCTCGGCATCGACGTGCACGACTGCGCCAACGCCCGCAAGGAGCACTACCGCGACGGCACCCTCGCCGAGGGCAACGTGCTGACCGTGGAGCCCGGCCTCTACTTCCAGGCCGAGGACGACCTGGTGCCCGAGGAACTGCGCGGGGTCGGCGTACGCATCGAAGACGACGTGCTGGTGACCCCTGCCGGCGCGGTCAACCTCTCGGCGGGCCTGCCCCGGCGGTCCGACGAGGTGGAGAGCTGGCTCGCCACCCAGCGGGAGGCCGGTCACCGACTGCCCGGCTGACGCCCGTACCGAGCTCGAACGAGGCGCCCGGCGACCCGCCGGGCGCCGCACCGTGGTGCCCGGAAGGATCCGTGCCACCGCGGTGCACGACCGTGCCGTCCCGCAGGGGGTGGGGCGGCACGACCACGAGGAGGTTTCATGCGGGTCCGCAGAGTCGCGGCCTGGACCACGGCGGCGCTGGTCGTCGCCTTCGGAGCCAGCGCCTGCACGGGCGGCGACGACGTGCCGGCGGACACGATCGTCGTCGGGCTGGCCGAACCGGCGCACCTGATCCCGTCGAACACCGTCGAACCCAACGGGGCGCAGGTGCTGGCCGCGCTGTTCACCCCGCTGGTCGGCTTCGACGCCGAGCACCGGCCGGTGCCACTCGCGGCCGAGTCGGTCGAGTCCGAGGACAACCTGGAATGGACGGTCCGGCTCAAGCCCGACTTCACCTTCCACAACGGCGAGAAGGTCACCGCCGACAGCTACATCAACGCCTGGAACCACGCCGCGTACGGCCCGAACGGGCAGGCCGGCGGCTACCTGTTCGAGAAGGTCGACGGCTACGCCGACCTCCAGAAGATCGACCCGGACGGCCCGGACGGCGAACGACCGGCCGCCGAACCCAAGGCCCGTACGCTCACCGGCCTGGCCAAGGTCGACGACCTGACGTTCACGGTCCGGCTCTCGGCGCCGTTCGCCGAGTTCCCGTCGGTGCTCGGGCACCGCGCGTTCCTGCCGCTGCCGGCGTCGGCGTGGCAGGCCGAGGGTGTGCTGAAGCCCGACTTCGAACAGGCCGTCGTCGGCCAGGGGCCGTTCCGGCTGAAGGGCACGTGGCAGCGCGGGGCGCCCATCGAGGTCGAACGCTACGACGCCTACCCGGCGGAGAAGCCCCGGCTGCGCAGCGTGCAGTTCCGGGTCTACGACCAGCTCTCGGCCGGACTCGCCGACGTCACCGACGGCGAGACCGACCTGATCCGCAACATCCCGGCCGCCAGCGTGGACGCGGCGCAGGAGGCGCTCGGCGACCGGCTGCGCAACGGCGCGAACTCCGCGTACCAGTTCCTGGCGTTCCCGACGTACGAGCCGGACTTCGCCTCGCCGGAGGTGCGCCGGGCGATCTCGATGGCGATCGACCGGGACGCCGTCAACGGCTCCGGTGACCAGCAGGCGCCGGCCCGCTCGTTCGTCTCCCCGCTGGTGGCCGGGGCCCGGCCGGACACCTGCGGCGAGGCGTGCGTGTTCGACGCGGCCAAGGCCAGGACGGCGTACGAGGCGGCGAAGGGTCCGGCGGCGCTGCGCATCACGTTCAACGACGACGGCGGCCACCGCGAGTGGGTCGACGCGGTCTGCGACCAGTTGCGCACCAACCTCGGCGTGGAGTGCGAGGCGGTGGCCGAGCCGACGTACCGCGACGTGCTGCGCAAGGTCGACGCGCGGCAGCCGGTCGGCCTGTTCCGGCAGTCGTGGTCGATGGACTACCCGTCGATGGAGAACTACCTGGCCCCGCTGTACGCCAGCGGCGGCTCGTCGAACTACTCCGGGTTCAGCGACGCCGGCTTCGACGCGCTGCTGCGCGAGGGTGGCCGGGCCGCCGACCAGGCCGCCGCGATCACCAAGTACCAGGAGGCGGAGGCGATGCTGGCCGAGCAGGTGCCGGTGCTGCCGCTGCGCTTCGGCCGGGAGAGCTACGGCCACTCCGAGCGGGTCCGCAACGTCGAGACCGACGCGTACGGCCAGATCGACCTGTTGAAGATCGAACTGACCGGCTGACGGCGCCGGGGCCCGGGGCGCTCGTGCGGCCCGGGACATGTTGCTGTTCGCGGCCACAGCGAATTCGATGTATCCACGCCGAATTCGCTGTGGCCCGCGACAGCTACCCCTTCCCGGGGGCGCGGCCCGTCAGCGTTTGCGGGCGAACCAGACCTCTTCGCTCGGCCACCTACGCGCCCAGTCGAGGCCGACGAAGTCGTACGCGGTCTGCGCGCCCTCCGGCGCCCGCACCTCGATCAGGTCCTCGACCTCGAAGCCGCAGCGCCGCAGCAGCCGGATCATCTCGCCGTGCGGCAGGTGGAACTCGACCCCCTCGCCCGGCCACTCGAGACGGTGCAGCCCGAACAGCGGACGCAGCAACGTCTCGCCGGCCGCGCCGACGTCGGGCATCGTCAGCATCAGCTGCACCGAGTTGGCCAGGAAGATCAGTCGACCGCCGGGCCGCAGCAGCCGGGCCGCCTCGGGAATCCACCGGTACGGGTCGCACCAGATCGCCGCGCCGTACTCGCTGATCGCCAGGTCGGCGCAGGCGTCCGGGAGCGGCACCTCCTCGGCGTTCGCCAGGATCAGCGGGAAGTGCAGGTCGAACCGTTCCTGCATGGCGCGGGCGGTGGCGAGTTGGCGGGGCGAGTTGTCGATGCCGATCGGGCGGGCGCCGCGGCGGGCCAGCCAGGCCGAGACGTAGGCGGTGCCGCAGCCGAGTTCGACCGCGTCGAGGCCGTCGACGTCGGCGGGCAGGAGGGGCAGCTCGGACTGCGGGATCTTCCAGATGCCCCAGTCGGGTTCGTCGGCCGCCCAGTTGGCGGGGGCCCGCTCCGCGTACCAGTCGGCGATGTTGTCCCAGACCTCGCGGTTGGTCTGTACGTGGTTGGTGGTCACGGCTCATTGCACGCCGCGCGGCGGCGCCCGGCAACGGATTTCACCGGGGCCGCCGCGAGCACGGGTCAGCGTTCCACGTACACGGCCACGCTGCGGCCCGGAACGGTGAAGGTGCCGGACGCGCGGTCGAAGATCGCCGTACGCAGGACCGGGTCGGCCGAGCCGGCCAGCACCGGGTGCAGGGCGACGTTCGCGCCGCGCAGCCCGTCGACCTTCTGGGTGGCGGCCCCGGGGCCGGCGTTGAAGACGACGGTCACCGACTTCCACTGCCGGTCCAGGCCCCGGCCGTCGAGCCGCATCGTGATCACGCCCGGGGTCTCGGCGGTGCCGGAGAGCGGGAACGTCACCCGCTTCTGCACCTCGGCGGCGGTCGGCAGCCCGAACACCGGCGACGACTCCCGGATCCGCAGCAGCTCCCGGTAGCGTGCGTCGGTCAGCCCGACCGCGGCACAGTCCGGCACCAGCGCCGCGTTCGCCAGCAGCGGCCGGGCGTACGACCACTTCTCCTGGTTGTCACCGGCCGGCGGCAGCCCGATGCCGAAGCCGTTGCCGTCGGCGCAGTCCCAGCGGATCTGGTTGAACCAGTCGCCGGAGTTGTACGAGTTGCGGTCCAGCGACTTCGACCGCAGCCGCTCGGTGCCGGTGGTGACGAACCCGGTCCCCTGCCCCATCACGACGGTGCTCATCGCGAGCACCTGCATCCGGGCCCGGTCGGTCATCGACGTACCGGTCGGCAGCTTGTACACCAGCGCGTCGTACAGGATCTCGTTGTCGTGCGCGTCGACGTACGTGACCGCCTCGCCGGGCGCGGCGGTGTAGCCGGCCGGCGAGCCGTTGTAGTCGACCTGCCGACCGGTGACCGGGGTGCCGGCGGTCGAGGTGAACCGGTAGTCGGCGAGGTTGCCGGTCAGGCCGACCTTGATCTGGTCGTGCTGGTGCAGCAGCCGGGCGCGCTGCGCGGCCTCGTCGCCGTTGACCGGGTCACCGTTCGGGTCGGTGAACAGGCCGCTGGCGAAGCCCTGCACGCGCGGGTTCTCGTCGAACGGGCCGCCGCCGCGTACGGCGTCGCGGAGCCGGTCGTTGAAGGTGCCGATGCCGGTGCCGGCCATGTTGAACTGGGTGGCCTGGACGAAGCGGGCGTTGCCGGTGACCTCGCCGAAGTCCCAGCCCTCGCCGTAGAGCAGGATCGCCTTGCCGTCGACGCCGTCCTTGCGGACGGTCAGCCCGTCGAGGGCCTTGCGTACGGCGAGCATGTTGGCCTTCGGGTGGTGGCCCATCAGGTCGAACCGGAACCCGTCGACCTTGTACGCCCGGGCCCAGGTGACGACCGACTCGACGATCAGCTTGTCCATCATCGCGTGTTCGGGTGCGGTGTTGGCGCAGCAGGTGGAGTTGGCGACCGCGCCGTCGTCGAGCAGCCGGTGGTAGTAGCCGGGGACCACCTGGTCGAGGACGGACTTGGGGTCGGCGCCGGCGGCCGAGGTGTGGTTGTAGACGACGTCCATGACCACCCGCAGGCCGGCGTTGTTGACCCCGGCGACCATCTGCCGGAACTCCCGGGTGCGGGCGGCGCCGGCCGGGTCGACGGCGTACCCGCCCTCCGGGGTGGTGTAGTGCAGCGGGTCGTACCCCCAGTTGTAGCCGTCGGTGTCGGCGACGGCGGCGATGCACGCCTGCTGCTGTTCGGAGTCCGGCGGCAGGGCGGCCAGGTCGCAGTCGGGCTGGGCCTGGTCGGCGCGGCGTTCGGGGATGGTGGCGAAGTCGAACGCCGGCAGCAGGTGCAGGTGGGTGACCCCGGCGTCGGCGATGCCACGCAGGTGCGTCATGCCGGCCGTGTTCGGGTCGGTGAAGGCGAGGTAGGTACCGCGCCGGTCGGCCGGCACGGTGTCGTCGGCGATCGAGAAGTCGCGTACGGACAGTTCGGTGATCTGGGTACGGCCGGACGGCACCGCGGCCGGCTTGCGCAGCTTGTCCCAGCCGGTCGGGGCGAGGCCGGGGTCGGCCAGGTCGACGATCTGGGTGTGGGTGGAGTCGGCGGCGAGCGCCACCGAGTACGGGTCGGTGACCGAGGCGGTGACGATCCGCTGCACGGCCGGCTGCCATGCCTCGATCCGGTAGCGGTAGTAGCGGCCGGTCCAGTTCTTCTCGCCGGTCACCGACCAGATCCCGGTGCGGTCGTCGCGGCGCATGGTGACCTGTCGCGGGGTGTCGGCCGGGGTGTCGAAGAGTTCGAGGCTGACGGTGCGGGCGGTCGGTGCCCAGACGGCGAGGGTGGGCCGGCCGCCGCGGAAGGTGGCGCCGAGGTCGGCGTCGGTGGCCTTGGCGTAGAGGTCGTCGAGGACGCCGGGGATCTGCACCCCGGTGGCGGAGATCAGGTTGCCCTCGTGGTCGCGTTCGGTGACGACGAGCTGGCCGCGTAGCGCGGCGGCGAGCTTGCCGTGGTCGCGCTTGTCGACCGCGAGTGCCTCGTACGCCCACAGGTGCGGGAACTTCGCGCGCTGCGCCTCGGTGAGCCCGTTGGGGGTGGCCCGCAGCGGGATCGTGGTGTGTTCACCGACGAGTTCGTCATCCACGATGGACAGTCCGCCGGCCGGCGCGGAGACCAGGTCGTAGCGGCGGCCGTCGGTCGGGCCGACCTGCCAGGCGACGGTGGACCGGTCGATCCAGTGCGCCCGCTGCTTGCTGATGTCGAGGTCACGGGTGGCAGCGGCGGACACCGGCAGCAGCCGGCCCGGGGTGGCGGCCAGCAGCCACGCCTCCCGCCCGGCGGTGGCGAAGTCGAGCCGCTGGTCCTCGGGCTGGTCCTTGGTGTCGCCCTTGTGGATGATGTAGCTGAGCCCGGTCGCGCCGGCGGACAGCGGCACCCGGAAGGTGACCCCGAAGGCGTCGGTCTGTGCCGGCGGCAGCGGCGCCGACCAGTCGGTGGGGTTGGCCGCGCCGTCCCAGACGTGCAGCCCCCAGCCGTCGTAGTCGCCGGCCGGCCGCCGGTAGTGCAGGACCGCGGTGTTCTCGTCGACGGGCGGATCCGGTTGCCCGGTGGCCGCCTGGCGGGTGGGATAGATGGTCGGGTCTCCCTGTTTGATCCAGATCTCGCCGGTCTGGCTCACGTCGATGGTCCGGTCGGCGTCGACGTCCTTGACGCCGTTGCCGTCGACCACGATGAAGCCGACCTGCTTGGCACCGGGCTTCAGTTTGACCCAGGCGAACCGGCCGTACGAATCCTCCCCGGCGAACGGCTGCCCGGCCGGCCACTGCGTGACGTACGCCGGGTCGATGTCGCCCCAGGCGTAGAGGTTCCAGTCGTCGTAGCCGCCTTCCGGCCGCTGGTAGTGCACGACCGCCCAGTCCCGGGACTCCGCGACCGGCGGGGTGCCGACGGTGACGACGCGCTTGGCGGCGGCGGTGCGGCCCCGGCTATCGCGTACCGCGGCCTTGTATTCGACGCGGGTGCCGGCGGCGAGGCCGTCGAGGTCGTGGTGGACGGTGTACGGGGCCCGGTCGGCGGTGCCGACCAGGGTCCACTTCCCGTCACCGACCTTGGCGGCGACGGTGACGGTGGACAGCGGGTCGCCGGTGACGTCGGCGACGACGGCGGCGCGGGTGGCCACGGCGGCGTCGGCGGCCGGCGCGCTGATCGTCACGGCCGGCTTGGCGCCGGGCTGTGGGACGGCCTTGTCGGCGCGCAGGGCGACGGCGGACAGCGGCGGCACGGTGATGGTGAGTTTGCCGTCGGCGCCGGCCCGGGTGGTGGCGTTCGTGCCGTAGACGCCGCGGAAGTTCGCCCCGGCCGACCAGGTGTCGACGGTGACGGTCTGCGCGGTGCCGGAGTTGTTGACCGCGGCGACGTACTCGATCCGCTGGGACGGGTCGACGCGGGAGAAGGCGAAGACGCCGGGCCCGTCGGCGGCGTACCGGGTGACCTGGATCCCGTCGCGCAGCGCCGGGTGGTCGCGGCGCAGCTTGCCGAGGTCGGCGATGGTCCGGTAGAGCGGGTGGCGGGTGTCGTAGTTGTCGGTGGCGTGGGTGGCGTCGGTGCCGATCAGGTCGTCGTCGAGGTAGTCCGGCGTACGGCTGGCGAACTGGGTCTGCCGGGCGTCCTTGTCGCCGCCGGGGCCGGTGAAGCCCTGCTCGTCGCCGGCGTAGACGACGGGCTGGCCGCGGGTGAGGAACATCAGCTCGTGGGCGAGCTGGTCGCGGCGCAGGTGGGTGGCCGGGTCGGTGGAGCCGCCAACGATGGCCGAGCCGATCCGGCCGACGTCGTGGTTGCCGAGGAAGGTCGGCAGCCGGCCAGCGCCGGTGTCGCGGGCGGCGTAGAGGTCGTCGCGGGCGTAGAGGTCGGCGAGCGTACGCGCCGACGCGTCGGCGGCGACGTAGCCGCGGGTGGTCTCCTGGAAGGCGAAGTCGAGGGTGGCGGCCAACTCGCCCTGCCGGACGTAGGTGGAGGTGACCTCGGGGTCGCCGCTGTAGACCTCGCCGAACATGAAGAAGTCGGGCTTGCCGGCGCGCTTCGCGGCCTGCTCGATGCCGCGGCTGAACTGCGGCCAGAAGTCGAGGTTGGTGTGCTTGACGGTGTCGAGCCGGTAGCCGTCGACGCCGGTCTCGGCGATCCAGTCGGCGAAGATCTTCGTCATGCCGCGGACCACCTCGGGGCGCTCGGTCCACAGGTCGTCGAGGCCGTAGAAGTCGCCGTACTCGCTGTTCTCACCGGCGAAGGTGCTGTCGCCGCGGTTGTGGTACATCGTCGGGTCGTTGAGCCACGCCGGCACCTTGACGCGGGCGTCGGCGGGGGTGGCGAAGGCCGGCGTGTACGGGAACGAGTCGGTGTTCACCTTCGGGAAGTCGCGGCTGCCGTCGGCGTAGTTGCGGTCGTCGAACGGCCGGCCCTGGGCGTCGCGGTACGGCGCGGTGGCCTTGTCGACGTACGTGTAACTGTCCTCTTCGTACCCGATGACGTCCGCGGTGTGGTTGACGATCACGTCGAGGTAGATCCTGATGCCGCGCTGGTGCGCCAACTTCACCAGCTTCTTCAGGTCGGCGGTCGTGCCGAAGTGCGGGTCGACCTGGGTGAAGTCGGTAATCCAGTAGCCGTGGTAGCCGGCCGACACGTCGGCGCCGGTGCCCTGCACGGGCCGGTTCTTGAAGACCGGGGCGAGCCAGATGGCGGTGGTGCCCAGACCCTGGATGTAGTCGAGCCGGTCCATGACGCCCTTGAGGTCGCCGCCGTGGTAGAAGCCCTTGTCGGTCGGGTCGTAGCCGGTGCCGAGCCGGTCGCCGGACAGGCCGCCGCGGTCGTTGCGCGGGTCGCCGTTGGCGAACCGGTCGGGCAGCGCGAAGTAGAACTGTTCGGCGCGGCTGGCGCCGGGGCGGGCCTTGGCCAGCGCGTCCGCCGACGGTTCGCTGTTCCACTGCTGGGCGCCGGCGGGGGCGGCGGCGTGCGCGGGGCGGGCGCCGGCCGGGTACACCGCGACCGGGGTGCCGACGAGGGCGAGCGCGAGAAGGGCGACGAGGGCGAGCGGGGCTGGGCGCGTGCGTGGCGGGGGTTTCATCGACGGCCTTCCTAGGGTCGCGGATTCGCACGCACGCTAGCCTTTGCGGAAACCTTCTGCAAGACCTTGCAGGCGCAGGCATTCGCCATGCATCATCTTGCGCAAGTAACACCCCCGAAACACGCCCGCGATCTTGCAGTTATCTCCCCCCTTTGTCCTTTATGGGGGGGCGACAAGTGCAAGATCGCGGGAAGCGCCGGGCGAGCGGCGCGGCAGGGCGGCCGGGGCGGGGTGGGTCAGCCGGCGCGGATCACGGTGCAGATGACCGGACCGGTGGGTGTGGTCCGCAGCAGGTACTGGTAGGACTCGCCGGGCACCGCGCGGCCGGCACTGTCGAGGTATTCCCACTCGACCGCGACCAGGGTCAGCGCCCCCGACAGCCGCTGCACGTCGCGGATCTGCGCGTGCGCGGCGACCAGCTGGCGCTCCCGGTAGTCGGGCGCGGCGCCGACGAACGATAGCGCGACCGCCGCCGGCGAGGTGAAGGAGAAGCTGTAGGAGTCGGCGACGACCAGCCCCGGCAGCGCGTAGCAGGCGGCGATCGCGGGTACGTCGGCAGCGGTCAACGCGGCGCCGTACCGGTCGAAGAAGTCGGTCAGCGTGTCCAGATCGATCGAGGCGCTCACGAGGATGAGGATTTCCTGCCCGGGAGGTCGGCAAACCCCCCGACCCCGGTTGACTCGCGCCGCCCCGGCCCGGCCGTACGCCGGTCGACCGCGGTGGTGACCCGCCAGAAGACGAGGTTGACCCCGACCAGCACCAGGAGCAGCCCGGCCTTGCCGGCCAGCGGCCGGTCGACGGAGAACGCGGCGGTGCCCAGCGCCAGCGCGAGCAGCCCGACGAGCAGCCAGGGCGTACGCCTGCGCGGGGAACCCTCGCCGACCATGCCCGCCATCCTGACCGGTCGCGGCCCGATCGACCACCGGGTCACAGGTCCGTCTCAGCGATCATGGTCCGTCCGGACGGTCACGGCAGCGGGGCGAGGAACTCCAGCCGGTTGCCGTGCACGTCGTGGGTGTGGAAGCGGCGCATGCCGGGCAGTTCGCCGTCGCCCCAGGTCACCGCGTGGCCGGCCGCCTCGAGCCGGGCCGCGAGGTCGTCGAGGTCGGGCCACAGCAGCCCGGGGTGCGCTTTGCGGGCCGGCCGGAAGTCGTCCTCGACGCCGAGGTGCAGCTCGATGCCGTACCCGGTGAACCAGCAACCGCCGCGGGCCGCGAGGGCCGGCGGCTTGGGCTTCTCGACCATGCCGAGCACGCCGGCGTAGAAGGCGCGCGACAGGTCTTCGCTGCGCGGTGGGCAGGCGAGCTGCACGTGATGGATCATGACTTGACCTCCTCGTCCCAGAGCCTGGCACGAGGTTGCGACTTTAACAAGACGGACGTACGGTTTTGTTGAAACCGGAGCAGCGACAGAGGTAAGTGTTACCTAACCGGCCAGGTGCGGTAACGAGTAGGAAAGACTGCTGCTCAGGTCCTAGACGGTCGCTGGTGTAAGGGAGTACGGACGTGGCGAGCCTCGACACCTTCGGTGCGAAGAGCCAGCTACGCGTCGCTGACGCGAGCTACGAGATTTTCAAGATCAGCCAGGTCGACGGGCATGACCGCCTGCCGTACAGCCTGAAGATCCTGCTGGAGAACCTGCTGCGCACCGAGGACGGCGCGAACATCACCGCCGACCACATCCGCCAGCTCGGCCAGTGGGACCCCGACGCCGACCCGAGCGTGGAGATCCAGTTCACCCCGGCCCGGGTCCTCATGCAGGACTTCACCGGCGTGCCCTGCGTGGTCGACCTGGCCACCATGCGCGAGGCCGTACGCGACCTCGGCGGCGACCCGACCAAGGTCAACCCGCTCGCCCCCGCCGAACTGGTCATCGACCACTCCGTGATCGCCGACCTCTTCGGCCGCGAGGACGCCTTCGAGCGCAACGTCGAGCTGGAGTACGGCCGCAACAAGGAGCGCTACCAGTTCCTGCGCTGGGGCCAGACCGCGTTCAACGAGTTCAAGGTCGTCCCGCCCGGCACCGGCATCGTGCACCAGGTCAACATCGAATACCTGGCCCGCACGATCATGGAGCGGGGCGGTCAGGCCTACCCCGACACCGTCGTCGGCACCGACTCGCACACCACCATGGTCAACGGCCTCGGTGTGCTCGGCTGGGGCGTCGGCGGCATCGAGGCCGAGGCCGCCATGCTCGGCCAGCCGGTCAGCATGCTGATCCCCCGGGTCGTCGGCTTCAAGCTGCACGGCGAGATGCCGACCGGCACCACCGCCACCGACCTGGTGCTGACCATCACCGAGATGCTGCGCAAGCACGGCGTCGTCGGCAAGTTCGTCGAGTTCTACGGCCCCGGCGTGAGCGCCGTACCGCTGGCCAACCGGGCCACCATCGGCAACATGAGCCCCGAATACGGCTCCACCGTCGCGATCTTCCCGATCGACGCCGAGACGATCAACTACCTCCAGCTGACCGGCCGCGACGAGAAGCAGGTCGCGCTCGTCGAGGCGTACGCCAAGGAGCAGGGTCTCTGGCACGACCCGGCCGCCGAGCCCAACTACTCCGAGCGGCTCGAACTCGACCTGTCCACCATCGAGCCGTCGCTGGCCGGCCCGAAGCGCCCGCAGGACCGGGTGCCGCTGGACAGCGCCAAGACCCTCTTCCGCTCCGCGCTGACCGACTACGTCGCCGACGTCACGCCGGCCCTCGGCGGCCCCGCGGACGAGGCCAGCGCCGAGTCGTTCCCGGCCAGCGACCCGCCGGCCACCGACGGCCTCAACGACCCCGCCGACAAGCCGCGTGACCTGGTCACCGCCGCGGTGGGCGCCGGCGGCCGGGCGTCGAACCCGATCCGGGTCACCGGCGACGACGGCACCGAGTTCGAACTCGACCACGGCGCGGTCGTCATCGCCGCCATCACCTCCTGCACCAACACCTCCAACCCGCAGGTGATGATCGGCGCGGCGCTGCTGGCCCGCAACGCGGTCGAGAAGGGCCTGTCCCGCAAGCCGTGGGTGAAGACCACCCTCGCCCCCGGCTCCAAGGTGGTCATGGACTACTACGAGCGGGCCGGCCTGACCCCCTACCTGGAGAAGCTCGGCTTCCACCTGGTCGGCTACGGCTGCACCACCTGCATCGGCAACTCCGGCCCGCTGCCCGAGGCGGTCTCCGCCGCCGTCAACGAGGCCGACCTCGCCGTCGTCTCGGTGCTGTCCGGCAACCGCAACTTCGAGGGCCGGATCAACCCCGACGTCAAGATGAACTACCTGGCGTCGCCGCCGCTGGTGGTCGCGTACGCGCTCGCCGGCACGATGGACATCGACGTCGCCAACGAGCCGCTCGGCGAGGGCGCCGACGGGCAGCCGGTGTTCCTGCGTGACATCTGGCCCAGCGCCGCCGAGATCGAGGAGGTCATCGCGGCGTCGGTGGCCAGCGAGATGTTCAGCCGCGACTACGCCGACGTCTTCGCCGGCGACCAGCGCTGGCAGTCGCTGCCGACCCCGACCGGCGACACGTTCGCCTGGGAGAACGAGTCGACGTACGTCCGCAAGCCCCCGTACTTCGAGGGCATGGCGCAGGAGCCGGCCCCGGTCGGCGACATCGCCGACGCCCGGGTCCTGGCCCGGCTCGGCGACTCGGTCACCACCGACCACATCTCACCGGCCGGCTCGATCAAGGCCGACTCGCCCGCCGGCAAGTACCTCGCCGAGCACGGCGTGCCCAAGCACGAGTTCAACTCGTACGGCTCCCGCCGGGGCAACCACGAGGTGATGATCCGCGGCACGTTCGCCAACATCCGGCTGCGCAACCAGCTCGTGCCGGGCGTCGAGGGCGGCTTCACGGTCAACCACCTCACCGGTGAGCAGACCAGCATCTACGACGCCTCGGTCGCCTACCAGGAGGCCGGCGTGCCGCTGGTCATCCTGGCCGGCAAGGAGTACGGCTCGGGCTCGTCGCGGGACTGGGCTGCCAAGGGCACGATGCTGCTCGGCGTCAAGGCGGTCGTCGCCGAGTCGTACGAGCGCATCCACCGCTCCAACCTGATCGGCATGGGCGTGCTGCCGCTGCAGTTCCCCCAGGGCGAGACGGCCGAGTCGCTGGGGCTGACCGGCACCGAGACGTTCTCGATCAGCGGGGTGACCGCGCTCAACGAGGGCAGCACCCCGCGCACCGTGAAGGTCACCACGGACAGCGGCGTCGAGTTCGACGCGGTGGTCCGGATCGACACGCCGGGTGAGGCCGACTACTACCGGCACGGCGGCATCCTGCAGTACGTGCTGCGTCGCATGATCGCGAGCTGATCCGAGGTTCGTGCCGCAGGGGCGGGCTCCCGACCGGGGACCCGCCCCTCGCCGTACCCGGGGCGGCGCGTGACCGAAGGCGGACGGCGGGCGGCGGCCGGCCCGGTGTGACAGGCTCTCAGGCATGGACGACAGGACGATTCTGGGCCGGATCAACGAGCTGGTCGACGAGGAGCACCGCCTGCGTACGCAGGTGCAGGCGGGCGGCATCTCCTCGGATGAGGAGCAGACCCGGCTACGCGAGCTGGAGGAGTCCCTCGACCAGTGCTGGGACCTGCTGCGCCGGCGCCGGGCCGCCCGCGACTCCGGCGGCGATCCGGACGCCACCAGCCCGGCCAGCCGCAACCAGGTGGAGCGCTACCTCCAGTAGCCCTCCCGCGATCTTGCACATATCTCCCCCTTTCGCCTGGATTGTCGGGCGACAAGTGCAAGATCGCGGGCAACGACGGGGCCGGTCAGCGCATGCCGGCCTCGGCGAGCAGGCGGGCCGTCAGGGCGGCCGGGTCGGCCAGGTCCGTCGACAGGCCCCGGGCGGCGAACCAGGTGCTGACCACCCGTACGTCACGGGCCAGGAACTCCGGCCCCTGCGGGTTGGCGACCACGTCGACCACCTGCGGCAGGTCGATCAGCACCAGCCGTCCATCGTGGACCAGCAGGTTGTACGGCGACAGGTCGCCGTGCGCCAGGCCCGACCGGGCCAGCACCATCAGGGCGTCGACGAGCTGCCCCCAGAGGCGCTCCAGGGCCGCCGGTTCGGGGCGTACCTGCGCCAGCCGGGGCGCCGCCGTACCCGACTCGGCGTCGCCGACGAACTCCAGCATCACCTCGGTACCGCGCAACTGCACCGGATACGGCACCGCGACCGCCCCCAACTCCACCCCGACCTGCCACAGCCTGGTCAGCGCGGAGAACTCGGCGGCGGCCCACTGACCGGCGATCATCTCCCGGCCGAACGCCGTACGGGCCGCCATCGCCCGGTTCTCCCGCGACCGGCGGACCCGGCGACCTTCGAGGTATCCGGCGTCGCGGTGGAAGAGCCGGTGCTCCGGGGCCCGGTACCGCTTCGCGGCGAGCAGGCAGGACCGGTCGGTGTCGGGTACGCCCCGACGCACGAGGTGCACGTCGGCTTCCTTGCCGGTCTTCAGCACGCCGAGTTCGGTGTCGACGGCGGCCAGTTCGGTGACCAGCCAGGCCGGATGCGGCTCCGGGCCGCGTTCGGCGTCGTCCCAACTGGACCAGCGGTCACCGGTTTCCGGCTCGTCGGTGTCGGTGTTGGTGTCGAAGCCGCCCGGCGAATGCCGGGAGCGCTTCAGGAACTGCGGCTCGTCGTCGTCGAAGCGACGGTTGCCGCGGGTGCGGCGCTCGCGCGCCGATGGTGCGTGTTCGTGCTCGCGCACAGCAGGGATCCTTTGGTCGAGGTGAAAGAAGGCGGCATGAGGCGCACAGCGATGACAGCCATCTGCTCAACTCCCTCCACTCGACCGGGCGCACCCGGTGCTCACACGACGCGGGAAGTCTGCCGCCGGACCCGCCGGGGCGTCAACCCGTTTTTACCGGCCTCAGGCTCCCAGCACGGCGGCCAGTGCCGGCAGCAACCCGCCGACCGTACGGGTCGGGGTGAACCTCGGCTCCAACCAGTTGCGCCCCCGGTGCAACCAGACACTGGGCAGGCCCATCGCGGCCGCCCCGGCGATGTCGGCCTCCGGGCTGTCACCGACGACCCAGGCTCCGGCCAGCCGCATCCGCACCCGCTGCGCGGCCATCGCGAAGATCCGCGGATTGGGTTTGCTCACCCCGACCTCGTCGGCGACCACCCAGTCGGCGACGTAGCGGTCCAGCCCGGTCCGTCGGATCTTGGCATCCTCCTGCCGGCTGGTGCCGTTGGTCACCACGACCGGCACCCAGCCGGCGTCGTCGGCGATCCGCAGCGCGCAGGCGACCAGCGGATCGAGCCGGATGCGCTCCATCACGCCCTCGTGCAACGCGTCGACCAGGTCGATCGACGGGGTCCGCAACTGGTAGCGGGACCGGATCGCGTCGGCGACGTCCCAGCGGTCGGTCAGACCGTCCGCATCAACGGACAGTAGCCATTCGATGTCTTTGGGCGGTGCACCGACAGCCGCCAGGAACCCCTCGGCCCACGCGCGAAACGGCCCGCCGCGATCGAGCAGAGTGTCGTCCAGATCGAGGAACAGGAGTGGCACCCGCGCACCTTATGTGATGTCGACCATCCGACAAAACCCCTGTCCCGTAAACATTATTTGCCGTTGAACAAATGGCGTCGACCGATTCGCGACTCAGGCGGCGATCGATACCCGCGGTCCACCCTGGTCGGACAGCCGGTCGGCGAGCATCGAGTGGGTGGCCCGCACCCGGACCAGCTCCGCGGGGTCGCAGGCGGTGACCACGACCGCCTCCCCGTCGTCGGCGGCCCGCACCAGCGGACGGCCCTGCGGGTCGTAGACGGCGGCACCACCGTTGAACCGCCACCGGGTGGCGGCACCGACCGGATTGGCGAAGACCACGTACATGCCGTTGTCCAGCGCCCGGGCCGGATAGTAAAGATCACGGCGGTGCTCCGAACCGCGTTCGTATCCGCTCGGGCAGAGATAGGCGTGGGCACCGTCGGCCGCCGCCGCCCGTCCGTGCTCGGGAAAACAGCCGTCGTAACAGATGCCGAGCCCGAGCCGCCAGCCGTCGACGGTCAGCGTCGCGCCGCGTACGCCCGGGGTGAACAGCGCCTTCTCGTACGGGCCGCACAGGTGCTGCTTGTCGTAGCCGGCGGTGACCGTCCCGGCCCGGTCCACGACCAGCGCCGAGCAGGTACGCCGGTCGTCGGGGTGGCGTACCGCCGCCCCGACCACGACCACCGCGCTCCCGTCCCGGGCGGCCGAACGCAGCGGCTCCAGCCGGGCGTCGTCGACCAGCCCGGCGCCGTCGGCGGCGACGTCGGTCGCCGGATCGGCCAGCGTCGGCGGATGGTAGGCGGGCAGGAAAAGCTCGGGGAGCACGACGACCGTCGCGCCCCGCGCGGTCGCCTCCCCGACCAGCCGGGCCGCGGTGACGGCGTTGCCGGCCAGGTCGCCGGGCACCGCCTCGGCCTGCCCGGCCGCCACGGTCAACGCCTCGGCCGGTGCCGGATGAGCGGGGGCGCCCAACGGCGCGGAGGCGGTCACGCCGACAGGATATCGACGCAGGTCCGCCGCGCCGCACCCGCGCTGCCAAGCCGTACGTACGGATTGCATGGTGACCCACCGGCGTGACACGATCGTCGCGTGCCCAGGGTGAGCCAGGACCAGCTCGACGCGCGCCGCCAGGAGATCCTCGCCGCGGCCCGGGCCTGTTTCGCCCGCCTCGGCTACGAGGGCGCGACGGTGCGCCGGCTCGAAGAGCAGACCGGGCTGTCCCGCGGTGCCATCTTCCATCACTTCCGGGACAAGGACTCGCTCTTCCTCGCCGTCGCCGAGGACGACGCCGCCGAGATGGCCGAGACGGTCGCCCGCAACGGTTTGGTGCAGGTGATGCGCGACCTCCTCGACCGGGCCCAGTCACCGGACACGACCGGCTGGCTCGGCACCCAGCTCGAGGTGTCGAGGCGGCTGCGCACCGATCCGGCCTTCGCCCGGCGGTGGGCCGAACGCTCGGCCAGCATCGCCGGCGCCACCCGCGAACGGCTCGCCCGCCAGCGCGACGCCGGCGTGCTCCGCGACGACGTGTCGATCGAGGTGCTGGCCCAGTTCCTCGAGCTGGCATACGACGGGCTGGTGCTGCACCTGGCGATGGGCCGGCCGGCCGGCGACCTCGGCGCGGTCCTCGACCTCGTCGAGGAGGCCGTCCGCCGGGCGTCGGTGAAGGGCTGACCCGGACCGGGGTGGCACGGGCCGGACACAATGAGGCCGCGGACCCCTGACGCGACTGGAGTTGCACGATGGAAGTTCCAGCCACCCCTGCTGACACCTGGGGCATCCCGGGTACCACCTTCCTGCTGATCTTCTTCTTCACCGCGACCACGCTGGTCACGCTCGCCGTCGTACACCGGCTGATCCTCTTCGCCGGCCGCCGGGACGTGTCGCCCGCACAGCTCGGTCCGCAACAGGCGGCCTACCTCAACGGCGGCGCCCGGCTCGCCGTCTACTCGTCGCTCGCCGCGCTACGCGGTGCCGGCGTGATCGGGATGGCGAAGGACCGCACCCTCGCCGTCGGCGGCCAGCTGCCGATCGGCGCGACGCCGCTGGACACCGCCGTCTACAACGCCGCCCAGAAGCGGCTCAAGCCCCGCCAGCTGCCGGCCGACAGCTTCGTCGCCCGGGCACTCGACCAGCTCCGCGAATCGCTGGAGCAGCAGGGGCTGGCGCCGAGCGCGGGCACCCGCCGGGCCGCCCGGATCGTCCCGGCGGTCATGCTGGCCCTGGTCCTCGTGGGCGTCGCCCGGATCTTCGCCGGCATCGCCAACGACCGGCCGGTCGGCTTCATCATCCTGTTGACCGCGCTCTACACCCCGGTCGCGGTGGTCTTCCTCAGCGTCGTGCCGCGCCGCACCCGCGCCGCCCGGGCCGCGCTGAGCCGGCTGCGGGTCCAGAACGTCCACCTCTCCCCCGCGACCACGCCCGCCTACGCCACGTACGGCGCCGCCGGGGCCGCGATGGGCGTCGCGCTCTTCGGTGCGGCGTCGCTGTGGGCACTCGACCCGGGATTCGCCGCCGACGCGGAGATCCAACGCAACTACGCCAGCAGCGGGGGTGGCAGTGGCTCCTCGTGCAGCGGCGGATCCTCTTCGGACGGTGGTGGCGGCGGGTCGTGCGGCGGCGGGGGTGGCTGCGGCGGATGCGGAGGCTGCGGCGGATGACCGGGGCGTACGGCGTCGGCATCGGCTGGCGGCCGGAGATCTCCGGATTCGTCGCCGGCCTGCCCGGTCTGCGGTTCGTCGAGGTCGTCGCCGAGTCGCTGCCGCACACCGGGCCGGCCCCGGCCGCACTCGCCGACCTGCGGGCCCGTGACATCGCCGTCGTCACGCACGGCGTACGACTCTCCCTCGGCGGCGCCGAACCCGTCGACCCGGCCCGGGTCGCCCACCTCGCCCACGCCGCCGCCCTCGTCGACGCACCACTGGTCAGCGAACACATCGCCTTCGTCCGGGCCGGCGACGTCGAGGCCGGTCACCTGCTGCCGCTGCCGCGCAGCCGGGAGGCCGTCGCCGCGGTGGTCGGCAACGTCCGCCGTACGCAGGCCGAACTTCCCGTACCCATCGCCCTCGAACCGATCGCCGCCATCTTCGACTGGCCCGACGACGAACTGACCGAGGCGCAGTTCATCACCGAGATCCTCGACCAGACCGGCGCCCTGCTGCTGCTCGACATCGCCAACGTCTACGCCAACGCCCGCAACCGGGGCACCGACCCGGTGGACCTGCTCGACCGGCTGCCGCTGGACCGGGTCGCATACGTGCACGTCGCCGGCGGCGCCGACCACGGCGGCGTCTACCACGACACGCACACCGATCCGATCCCGGCCGACGTGCTCGACCTGATCGGCGAACTCTGCGCCCGGCACCGGCCACCCGCGCTGCTGCTCGAACGCGACGGCAACTACCCGGCCGGTGACGTGCTGCGCGCCGAACTCGACGCCGTCGCCGCCGCCTCCGGCTATCCCACCGTCACATGACCGCCGGCCCCAGCCACCCCGGCGGCGGCCCCGCGCCGGCAGCGGCGCACCCGCCGGCACCGGTGAAGCACGGCGACCTGGCCGCCCGGCAGGCCGAACTGGTGGCGGCACTGGTCGCCGGGGCGCCCGTGCCGGCGGGGTTCGACGAGCGGCTGGTCGGCATCGCCCGCGGCGCGCTGCTGCGCAAGCGGGCCGGCGACGTCGCCCGGCACTGGCCGCTGCTCGCCGCCGGGCTCGGCACCGAATGGACGGGGACGTTCGCCCGCTTCGCCGCCACCCGGCCGACCCGGGGCTCGTTGCGCGACGGCTGGGACCTGGCCCGCGACCTGCACGCCGCCGGCCGGCTAACCGGGCCGGCCCGGGACGAGTTGGCCGCCCGCGAGGCGACCTGGCGCTACCGCGACACTGACGCCCCCCGCCCGCGCCGGCTTCCGGCGCTGCGCCGCGGCGACGGCACCGTAGTGATCCAGTTCGCCGGTCGGGTGCACACCCTGACACTGCCGGGCACGACGGCCCGGTCCGACCGTTGACAGCGGGCGATGTCGCCCGTACCTGGTGAGTCCCGAACGGCCTGTCGCTGCTCGCCGGATGCTCCCCCCGCGGCTGCCGCACATGGTCCTGGATCGGACCGCCGCGGCACTGCGCCGCCCGCGCAGTCGACGCGGCGTCGAGATCAGCGCAGGCCGCGCCACCATTGAACGTCGATGGTCAGCTCACCCGTCTCGAAGAGTGCGCGTTCGAACTCGAGCGCGTCGACCGCGCGGGCAGGGCCTTGAACGGCGACGGCGACAACGTCACCGGGCAACCTGACATCGTGCGCCTCGACGTAGTGCGCCAGGCCGGCGGGCCATACGAAGTGTTGACCGTCGGTCAACTCGGTGCTGCCGTTGGTCGCTCCGCAGATCCGGCACAGCGAGAACCCCGCGGCCGCGACGAACTCTGTTCCCGACCGCAGGTATGCGACCACAGATCGCCGCTGCTCGGCATCGGGTTCCGAGGCGATGAATTTCCGGACGTCCGGCCATCCCTCCTCCGCCCACGGGCCATGCCAGTAGCCGATCTGCCTGAGCACCTTCTGACCCACCGGACCTCCCCACTCTCGACGGTGCAGAGGCTATCCGCTGGCCGAACCCATCTGAGCGGTCCGCCGGGGCACAGTCGTCATGATCGTCTGCTGTTCAGGCACCGCCGGGACGGCGTGTCGGCTGTCTGAACAGCAGACGATCGAGGCCATCCGGCCGCCGGGTGCGGGGTCAGTCCGGCCGTCAGCCGCCGGGGCAGCGGTTATCGCTGCCGCTGAGCGGCACGCAGTGACCGGGCGGCGGGGGCGGTGCCTGCGGGCCGGGATCGGCGTCCCGCACGGTCAGGGCACAGCCGGCCAGGGCCAGCCCGGCGAGCGGCACCGCGACGACGCCGTACCCGATGGCGGTGCGGCGCAGCCCACCGACCGCCGCCACGACCGCCGTGAGGACGGGCCCCACGAAGAGGGTGAGGCAGAAGTACATGGCGAGCGTGTAGCTCCGCTGGGCACGGTCCGCGGCGGCGGCTTCGTCGGCGTCGTTGTAGCTGGCCGCCCAGGACTCCAGGCCGACCCCGATGTACAGGTAGGCGATCAGCGCCAGCGCGGCCAGCCAGGCCAGGGTCAGGAGCAGTACGGCGGCGACCGGCCATCCCGGGCGCTGCCGTACCCCCGTCGGCGTCCTATCCATGCCGCCGACGCTATGCGGTGCCCGCCGACCGGCACGGCCGCACCGCGACCCGGCGGCACCGGGTACGCGTACTCTTGCCCGGCGCGGCGGCTACGAGGTCGGGCCGAGGGCGTCGCCGGACACGTAGTCGCGGGTCGGGACGGTGACCACCGGCTCGGGGTCGTCGACGTAGCGCGGCGGCGAGTCGGCGACCGCGAACTGGGTCCGGTAAAGCTCGGCGTACAGGCCGCCGGCGGCCACGAGTTCGTCGTGCCGGCCACGCTCCACGATCCGGCCGCCGTCGAGCACCAGGATCTCGTCGGCCTCGCGCACCGTCGACAGCCGGTGTGCGATCACCAGGGCCGTACGCCCCGACAGCGCGGTCGTCAGCGCCCGCTGCACGGCCGCCTCGGACTCGGAGTCGAGGTGTGCGGTTGCCTCGTCGAGGATCACGATCGACGGGGCCTTGAGCAGCATCCGGGCGATCGCGATGCGCTGCTTCTCGCCGCCGGAGAACCGGTAGCCGCGCTCCCCCACGGTCGTCTCGAGGCCGTCGGGCAGGGACCGGACGAGGTCGGCGACCTGGGCGCCACGTAGGGCGGCCCACATCTCGTCCTCGGTGGCGTCGGGTTTGGCGTAGCGCAGGTTCTCGGCGATCGACTCGTGGAAGAGGTGCGCGTCCTGGGTGACGACGCCGATGGTGTCGCGCAGCGAGTCGAGCGTGGCGTCGCGCACGTCGACCCCGCCGACCAGGACGGCGCCGTCGGTGGCGTCGTAGACCCGGGAGACGAGCATCGAGGTGGTCGACTTGCCGGCGCCGGACGGGCCGACCAGGGCGACCATCCGGCCGGGCCGGACGGTGAAGCTGACCCCGCGCAGCACCGGGTCGGACTCGGTACGGTCCAGCGCCGCGACGCTCTCCAGCGAGGCGAGCGAGACCTCGGCCGCGCTCGGGTAGCGGAACCACACGTCGCGGAACTCCAGATGCCCGGAGCCGGCCGGGATCTCGGCGGCGTCGGCCTTCTCGGCGATGGCCGGCTTCAGGTCGAGCACCTCGAAGACCCGGTCGAACGAGACGAGCGCGCTCATCACGTCGACGCGCACGTTCGACAGCGCGGTCAGCGGCCCGTAGAGGCGGGTGAGCAGGAGGGCGAGGGTCACCACGGTGCCGGCGCTGACCGAGCCGGTGACGGCGAGCCAGCCGCCGAGGCCGTAGGTGAGCGCCTGCGCGAGCGAGGCGACCAGGAGCATGGCGACGAAGAAGGTGCGGGAGTACATCGCCGACTGGATGCCGATGTCGCGGACCCGTTCGGCGCGCTGCTCGAAGCGTCGCGCCTCGATCTCGGGCCGGGCGAAGAGCTTGACCAGCAGCGCGCCGGCGACGCCGAACCGCTCGGTCATCGTGGCGTTCATCTTCGCGTCCAGGTCGTACGACTCCCGGGTGATCTCGGCCAGCCGGCGCCCGACCCGGCGCGCGGGCAGGATGAAGATCGGCAGGAGGACCAGGGACAACGCGGTGATCTGCCACGACAGGGTGAACATGACCGCGGCGGTCAGCACGAGCTGGATGACGTTGCTGACCACGCCGGACAGGGTCGAGGTGAAGGCCCGCTGGGCCCCCAGTACGTCGTTGTTGAGCCGGCTGACCAGGGCGCCGGTCTGGGTGCGGTTGAAGAACTGCAACGGCATCCGCTGCACGTGGTCGTAGACCCGGCTGCGCAGGTCGAGGATGATGCCCTCGCCGATCCGGGCGGAGAACCAGCGCTGCACCAGTTGCAGGATCGCGTCGGCGATCGCCAGGCCGGCGATGAACAGCGCGAGCCGGACGACCGTGGCCCCGGCCTCCGGGCCGCCGCCGGTGATGGTGTTGATGACGTCACCGGCGAGGACCGGGGTGGCGACCCCGATGACGGCGGCGATGACCACGGTGACCAGGAAGACGGTGATGTCGACCCGGTAGGGCCGGGCGAAGGCGACGATGCGTCGGGCGGTCCCCCGGGTCAGCCGGTGCTTGTCGACCGCGTCCTTGTCGCGCATCGAGCGCAGCATGTTCCAACCGCCCATGCCACCGCCCGCCCCGGACATCGCGTGGGTCACCGGCACCTCCGTCGTCTGTGGGTCGGGTCCAGTTTTCCCGACACCTACGACAACCCGGGAAACAACCCGTTCCTTCCGCATCCGCCCTGTCGGCATGATCACGGACCGCTATCCGGCCGTGGCTAGACTTGCCACCCGCCCGAGCCATCGTCCTGATCCCGTTGGAGACCCCGTGACCGACCGCGCCGCCGGTCTGGGCGCGCTGTGCGTCCTGGCGGCCTCGCTGCTGTGGGGCACCACCGGCACCGCGGCGAGCCTCGCCCCGGCGGTCGGGTCGCTGGCCATCGGTGCCGCGGCGATGGGCGTCGGCGGCCTGCTCCAGGCTCTCGTCGCCGCCGGTCACCTGCGCCGCGACCGGATGCGGCTACGCGCCCGGTGGCCGGTCGTGCTGGCCGGTGCGGTGTCCGTCGCCGTCTACCCGCTGGCCTTCTACACCTCGATGCGGCTGGCCGGCGTGGCGGTGGGCACCGTCGTCTCGATCGGCTCCGCGCCGCTGGCCTCGGCCCTGATCGAGCGGGTCGCCGACGGCCGCCGGCTCTCCACGCACTGGCTGGCCGGGGCCGGGCTGGGCCTGGCCGGAACGGTGCTGCTCTGCGTGGCCCGGGCGGCGGGCGGCGCGGACGCGACGGCTCCCCGGCCGGTGGCCGGGACCGTACTCGGCCTGCTCGCCGGGCTCACCTACGCGCTCTACTCGTGGACCGCGCACCGGCTGATGGCCGGCGGCCTCTCCTCGCGGGCCGCGATGGGGGCGACCTTCGGCCTCGGCGGGCTGCTGCTGATGCCGGTCCTGGTCGCGACCGGTGGCCCGTTCCTCGACTCGGGGCGGCACCTGGCGGTCGGCGCCTACCTGGCGGTCGTGCCGATGTTCGCCGGCTATCTGCTCTTCGGCTGGGGGCTGGCGCGCATACCGGCCAGCGCCGCGACGACCCTGTCGCTCTTCGAACCGGCGGTCGCGGCCGTGCTCGCGGTGCTCGTCGTCGGCGAGCGGCTGCCGGGCCCGGGCTGGTTCGGCGTCGGCCTGGTCGGAGCCTGCCTGGCCGTGCTCACCGTCCCGGTTCGTCGGCGGCGGGCCGCCGGTGCGGCCGCTTCGGCGGTGGAGCCGGCTTCCCGGCCGGAACCGGTCCGCTGAGGGCCGGGTCGTACCCGCTAGTCGGCGGTGCCGGCGAGATCGCGCAGGCGACGGGTCTGTGCCTCCCGTTCGGCCCGCTGCTGGTCGGCGGGTGACCGGCCGGCCGCGCCGGCGAGCAGCGCCTTGATCTCGACGACCGCGTCCCGGTTGCCGGCGAGGATCGCCGCGGTCAGGTCGCGTACGGCGGCGTCGAGGTCGGCGCGGGGCACGACCACGTTGGCCAGGCCGAGCCGGTCGGCCTCGGCGGCGTCGATGCGCCGCCCGGTCACGCAGATCTCCAGGGCCCGGGCATAGCCGACCAGGTCGACCAGTCGCTTCGTGCCGGCCAGGTCGGGTACGAGCCCGAGGGTGACCTCGGCCATCGAGAGCTTCGCGTCGTCGGCGAGGACCCGCAGGTCGCAGGCGAGCGCGAGCTGGAAGCCGGCGCCAATGGCGTGCCCCTGGACCGCCGCGACCGAGATCAGGTCAGGGCGGTGCAGCCAGGTGAACCCGGCCTGTAGTTCGGCGATGCGGTCGGCGCACGCCTCGGGCGACATCCGGGCCAGTTCGGCGAACGAGCCGCCACCGGAATCGGGGTCGGCGCCGCCGGCCACCGACAGGTCGAGGCCCGCGGAGAAGGCCCGGCCCTCGCCGCGGACCACAACCACACGTACGTCGCCGGCGAGTTGCCGGGAGAATTCGCGCAGCGTCTCCCACATCGCGGGCGTCTGCGCGTTGAGCACGTCGGGCCGGCACAACGTCACTGTCGCGACCGGCCCGTCGCGGTCGAGTCGCACTCCGCTCGCTGTGCTCACCGGGGGATCCTGGCGTGGGCGGAGGCGGGAGAGGCTGAAGAGTTGGTCACGCCTTCTTACGACGACGGGCGCCGCCGCGCTGACGCAACTGCACTCCGGACTCGGTGAGCACCCGGTGAACGAACCCGTAGGAGCGGCCCGTGGAGACCGCCAGGGCACGAATGCTCTCTCCCGAGGTGTACCGCTTTACAAGGTCCTTGGCGAGCGTCTGACGCTCGGCCCCGACGATCCGGCGACCCTTCTCAGTGCTGGTGGCTGTGCCAGTGGCTGCCATGTTGGAATCCTCACGTCCCAGACTGTGCGGTTCGATGCGGTCCCACCTATTAGACCGCCTCGAACGATCATGCGCCAGATATCATCTGTTCGCCAACCGACACGCGCGTCACTGTCGGCTACCCGATACCTGTATCGCAGTGAGCGCAAGTGTGCCCACCCCACTGAAATTTCACCGGACACACGGTGGCCACCCACATCCCGTACGCGGAACGCTCCGGTCAGGCCAGCTCCACCAGTTCCAGCAGGTCGTCGCTCCAGGCGTCCTCGTCACCGTCGGGCAGCAGGATGGCCCGGTCGGGCTTGAGCGCCGTCACCGCGCCCGGATCGTGGGTGACCAGCACGATCGCCCCCGGATAGTTGGCGATCGCGTCCAGCACCTGTTCCCGGCTGACCGGGTCGAGGTTGTTGGTCGGCTCGTCGAGCAGCAGCACGTTGGCGCCCGAGCAGACGAGCGTGGCCAGTGCCAGCCGGGTCTTCTCACCGCCGGACAGCACCCCGGCCGGCTTGTCGACATCCTCGCCGGAGAACAGGAACGCACCGAGGATCTTGCGAAGTTCGGTGTCGGTCTGCTCCAGCGCCGCGCTGCGCATGTGGTCGAGCACCGTACGGTCGACGTCGAGCGTCTCGTGCTCCTGCGCGTAGTAGCCCAGCCGCAGGCCGTGCCCGGCCCGCACCTCACCGGTGTCGGGCTCCAGCAGGCCGCCGAGCATCCGCAGCAGGGTGGTCTTGCCGGCACCGTTGAGCCCCAGGATGGCGACCCGGGAGCCGCGGTCGACCGCGACGTTGACGTCGGTGAAGATCTCCAACGAGCCGTACGACTTCGACAGGCCGGCCGCGGTCAGCGGGGTCTTGCCGCAGGCGGCCGGGGACGGGAACCGTACCTTGGCGACCTTGTCCGAGACGCGCACCTCGTCCAGCCCGGACAGCAGGCGCTCGGCGCGCCGGGCCATGTTCTGCGCCGCGACGGTCTTGGTCGCCTTGGCCCGCATCTTGTCGGCCTGCGCCATCAGCGCGCCGGCCTTCTTCTCGGCGTTGGCCCGCTCGCGGCGGCGCCGCCGCTCGTCGGTGTCGCGCTGCTCCAGGTAGGTCTTCCAGCCGACGTTGTAGGTGTCGACCACCGACCGGGTCGCGTCCAGATACCAGACCCGGTTGACCACCGCGTCCAGCAGCGACACGTCGTGGCTGATCACGATCAGGCCGCCCTTGTGCCCGGCGAGGAAGCCGCGCAGCCAGGTGATCGAGTCGGCGTCGAGGTGGTTGGTCGGCTCGTCGAGCAGCAGGATGCCGCCGCCGTTCTCGCCGGCGTCGCGGAAGAGGATCCGGGCCAGCTCGATGCGCCGGCGCTGGCCGCCGGACAGGGTGCCGATGGTCTGGGCGAGGACCCGGTCGGGCAGGCCGAGGTTGGCGCAGATGCGGGCCGCCTCGGCCTCGGCGGCGTACCCGCCGAGCGAGGCGAACTGGTCCTCCAGCGCCCCGTAGCGGCGGACGAGCCGGTCGTCGCCGCCGTCGGCGAGCTGCTGCTCGACCTCTTTCATCTGGGCCATCAGCACGTCGAGGCCGCGGGCGGACAGCACCCGGTCGCGGGCGGTGACCTCGAGATCGCCGGTACGCGGGTCCTGCGGCAGGTAGCCGATCGCGCTGCGCCGGTCGATCTGGCCGGCGTACGGGGTGCCCTCACCGGCGAGCACCTTCAGGGTGGTGGTCTTGCCTGCGCCGTTGCGGCCCACGAGGCCGATCCGGTCACCGGGCTGCACGCGCAGCGTGGTGTCGGACAGCAGGATGCGGGAGCCGGCGCGCAGTTCCAGACCGGTTGCAGTGATCATTTCGAAGGGCTCGCTCTCGATGGCGGAAAGGCTGGCTCGGGCACGCGGAAGCGCCGGCGGGTGGTTGACCCGTCGGCGCGGGGCGGTTCAGCCTTGGCAGAGCAGCACGGCGAAAAGTGTACCGGGTGGCGGGAGCGCCCTCCCAGCGGATTGTCAGGCAAGATCATCGGGTAGTGGGCGAAGCAGTGGCACCATGACGATTCGAACGGTGCCGGGATTGACTGGGAGTCGTCCTGAGCGACTGCGGACGGAGTGGGCGATCGTCATGAGCGAGCGCAGCGAGCGAAACAGCAGACTCAGTCGAGGACATGGCGACTGCGAACGGAGCGAGCAGGCGTCATGGAGCTGAACGAGAACGCGCGGATCGACACCAGCCAGATCGAGGACCGGCGGGGCGCTGGCAGGGGCGGAGGCGGCGGGGGCATCGGCGGCCTGCCGATCCCGCTGCCGGGCGGCGGTGGCGGCAAGGGCGGCCTGGTCGTTCTCATCGCCGTCGTCGTGTTCACGCTCATCGGCGGCGGCTTCGGCCTCAACGCGCTGACCGGTGGCGAGGAGCAGGGCGACAACGCGGCCATCGACCAACGGTGTGCGGCCGACGACGCGCTACGCCAGCTCGACTGCCGCAACACCCTCTACGTCAACTCGGTGCAGGCGTACTGGCGTACCGCGCTGCCGCAGCACTTCGGCCGGCAGTACCAGCCGGCCGACACGGTCTTCTTCGAGCAGGCGGTCAACACCGGCTGCGGCACCGCGGACTCCGGCGTCGGCCCGTTCTACTGCCCCGCCGACCGCAAGGTCTTCATCGACCTGACCTTTTACCGGGTGCTCGCCGACCAGCTCGGCGCCGGCGGCGAGTTCGCGCAGCCGTACGTCGTCGCCCACGAGTACGGCCACCACGTGCAGACCCTGCTCGGCACCGAGGCGCAGATGCGCCGCCAGCAGCAGCGTGACCCGCGCAACGCCAACGAGCTGTCGGTGCGCCTGGAGTTGCAGGCCGACTGCTACGCCGGCGCGTGGGCGAAGAACGCGACCGGCACCGCCGACGCCCAGGGGCAGCGGATCTTCACCAGCATCACCGACCAGGACATCCGTGAGGGTCTGGACACCGCGGCCGCGATCGGCGACGACACGATCCAGGGGCGGTCCGGCGGGCGGATCGACGAGTCGTCGTTCACCCACGGCACGGCGGCGCAGCGGCAGGAGTGGTTCGGCCGCGGCTACCAGACCGGCGACCCGACCTCCTGCAACACCTTCGGCGGGGCCATCTGACGGGCCGCGCTCCGCGAAGGCCGTGACACGCGGGTCGCGGAACCTGTCACGGGTCGCGGACGAGGACGCGTACCGCGCGGGCGGCGGCCACCGCGTCGACCAGCACCGCGCGCCGGGGCTCGGGGACGTCGAGCAGCCGGTCGGACCGCAGCGGCAGCAGCGGCGCCAGCCGCCGGTCTTCGAGGATCGTGTCGACCGTACGCCGGTCGCCGCCACAGACGAGCGCGGCCAGCGTGCCGGCGACGGGCAGGAGCAGCCGTACGGCGATGTCGCTCGCCCCGGCCGCGGCCGCCTTCGCCTGGTTGTCGCGGCGGCGGGCGAACCGCTGCTGCGACCAGCCGCCGGCGGCGGTGCGGCTCTGCACGTAGCTGGTGTCGACCTTCGACTCGACCAGCCGGGTGCCGTCGGCGACGCCGACCGCCACCGCCGCCTTGCGGGCGAGCAGCAGGCCGATCCGGCGGGCTGCCCCGGCCGCGGCCACGAAGCCCGGCAGGTCGGCGGTGCCGGCCGCGCCGGGCGGGGGGTGCAGATCGGCGGTGGCGCCGTCCGGGGCGGTCAGCAGCAGGCCGTACCCGGTGGGTTCGACGGCGGGCGGACCGTGCCGGGCGGTGAAGTTCTCCAGCCAGCGGGCCAGCCGGCCGGGGTCGACGTCGACCCAGCGGCCGCCGCCGGCGGCCGGCCGGGCGGTCACCCGGCCCCCTCGCCCCGCGCGGTGCCGGCCCGACCCGGCCGGCGCGCGCCGGTCCGTACGGTCATGTCCACCTCCGGATGATCGTCCATCCGGTCGACGGTACCGGGCCGCCCGGATGGCAGGATCTAGCCATGGTCGACGCGGCACCACCCCTGGCCAGCGAGGTGCTGGCCCGGCTGACGACGGTGTACGCCGCTGCCGCCGATCCGGCCCGCGGGGCGCAGATGGCCGCGTACATGCGTGACCGGTTCCCCTTCCTGGGCATCCAGGCGCCGGCCCGGGCGGTTCTGGGCCGGCAGGTCCTGGCCGGGCTCGGCCGGCCGGACGAGGCCGACCTGCGGGCGGTCGCCGTCGGCTGCTGGACGCTGCCGGAACGCGAGTACCAGTACTTCGCCTGCGACTGGCTGCGCCGGCACGCCCGGGTCTGCTCGGCCGGGTTCCTGTCGACCGCCCGCGAACTGATCACCACGAGGTCGTGGTGGGACACCATCGACCCGCTGGCGGTGCACCTGGTCGGGCCACTTGTCGCCGCACATCCGGAGCTGGTGCCGGCGATGGACGGCTGGATCGGCGACGACGATCCGTGGCTGGTGCGTACGGCGGTCCTGCACCAACTGGGCTACCGGGAGGCGACCGACGCCGGGCGGCTGTTCCGGTACTGCGTACGGCAGGCCGGCCACCCCGACTTCTTCGTCCGCAAGGCGATCGGCTGGGCGCTGCGCGAATATGCCCGCACCGACCCGGAGGCGGTCCGCGCCTTCGTGGTCGCGCACCGGTCGCGGCTGGCGCCGCTGTCGGCGCGCGAGGCGTTGAGGAACATCGGCTGAACGCCGCAGCCGGGCCGGATGATCCAGCCCGTGCCGGCGCGCCTCGACGCTGAGCCGGGCAGGCGGGTCACCGCCAGCCCGTCACGACCCGGCCCGTCGCAGCCGACCCGGGACCGGTCCGCGTCGGCGGAGGTGATCACGCCGCAGACGCTGGCCGGGCCGCCGTGGCCGGCCACCACCGAAAAATCGATCGGGCGCCGGGCAGGCTCGCCCGGCGCCCGATCGCTATACGTCAGACGTTGAAACCGAGAGCCCGCAGCTGATCGCGACCCTCGTCGGTGATCTTGTCGGGGCCCCACGGCGGCAGCCACACCCAGTTGATCCGGAAGTCCTGCACCAGGCCGCCACCCGGACCGGTGGTCAGCGCCTGCCGGGTCTGGTCCTCGATCACGTCGGTCAGCGGGCAGGCCGCCGACGTCAGCGTCATGTCCAGGGTCGCCACGTTCTCGTCGTCGACGTGGACCCCGTAGACCAGGCCGAGGTCGACGACGTTGATGCCGAGCTCGGGGTCGACGACGTCCTTCATCGCCTCTTCGACATCGGCGATCGCTGCCTTCGAAACCTCCGCCGGGGCGGTCGCCACCCCCGGCGTCTCCGCCGGCGTCGTAGCGCCGGTTTCGTCCGTGCTCATGCTTTCACCTCCGGGCTCGCGCCCACACCGGCGCGCGCCGCCGCGTCCTTGAACGCCATCCACGGCAGCAGCGCGCATTTGACCCGGGCCGGGTAGCGGGCAACGCCCGCGAACGCCACCCCGTCGCCCAGTACTTCCTCGTCGGGGGTGACCTGGCCACGCCCGGACAGCAGCTCCACGAACGCCTCGTGGACCGTGAACGCGTCGGCGGCGCCCCGGCCGGAGAGCAGCTCGTGCAGCACGCTCGCCGAGGCCTGGCTGATCGAGCAGCCCATGCCGTCGTACGAGATGTCGCCGAGCACGTCGCCGGCGACGGCGACCCGGACCGTCACCTCGTCGCCGCAGGTCGGGTTGACGTGGTGCGCCTCGCCGCCGTACGGCTCGCGCAGGCCGCGCCCGTGCGGGTGCTTGTAGTGGTCCAGGATGATCTCCTGGTAGAGCTGGTCGAGCTGCATCAGCCGAACACCTTCCGCACCTGGTCGAGGCCGCGCACCAGGGCGTCGACCTCGTCCGTGGTCGTGTAGAGGTAGAACGACGCGCGGGTCATCGCCGGTACCCCGTAGCGCACGCAGAGCGGTCGGGCGCAGTGGTGACCGACCCGGACCTCGATCCCGTGCGCGTCGAGCACCTGGCCGACGTCGTGCGGGTGCACCCCGTCGAAGCCGAACGACAGCGTGCCGCCCCGCCCGACCGGGACCTTCGGCCCGAAGATCCGCAGGCCGGGCACGGTCGACAGCGCGTCGAGCGCGTACGCGGTCAGCTCCTTCTCGTGCCACTGGATCGCCCGCATCCCGACCGCGGACAGGTAGTCGACGGCCGCGCCGAGGCCGACCGCCTCGGCGATCGGCGGGGTGCCGGCCTCGAACTTCGCCGGTGCCGCCGCGAACGTCGACCGTTCCAGCGTCACCGTCTCGATCATCGACCCGCCGCCGAGGAACGGCGGCATCGCGTCGAGCAGTTCCGCCCTCCCCCACAGCGCACCGATGCCGGTCGGCCCGCACATCTTGTGCCCGGTGAAGGCCAGGAAGTCGACGCCGAGGTCGGCGACGTCGACCGGCAGGTGCGGCACCGCCTGCGACGCGTCGAGCATCACCAGGGCGCCGACCTCACGGGCCCGGGCGGTGATCGCCGACGTCGGGTTGACCGTGCCGAGCACGTTGGAGACCAGCGCGTACGACACCAGCCTGGTGCGCTCGTTGACCAGCTCCTCGAGCTGGGTCAGGTCGAGCCGGCCGGCCTCGGTGACCCGGAACCAGCGCAGCGTCGCTCCGGTGCGCTGGCACAGCAACTGCCACGGCACGATGTTGGAGTGGTGCTCCATCTCGGAGATCACCACCTCGTCGCCGGGGCCGAGCCGGAACCGCGGGTCGGCGGCCGGGTCGCCCGAGGCGTTGGAGAAGGCGTACGCCACCAGGTTGATCGACTCGGTGGCGTTCTTGGTGAACACCACCTCGTCGGGGCTGGCGGCGCCGATGAACGTCGCCACCTTCGCCCGGGCGCCCTCGTACGCCTCGGTCGCCTCGGTGCCGACGGTGTGCACCGACCGGGACACGTTGCCGTTGTGCCGCTCGTTGTGCTCGCGGATCGCGTCGAGCACCTGGCGGGGCCGCTGCGAGGTGGCCCCACTGTCCAGGTAGACCAGCTTGTGCCCGTTGACCTGGCGGTCCAGGATCGGGAAGTCGGCGCGGATCTTCTCGACGTCGAAGCGCGGCACGTCGTCGTACTGCGGCATGCCCGGCGGGATGGCGATGACGGTCATCGGGACTTCTCGCGGACCGGCGCTCAGGCCGCCGCGCCGGCGCCGGCGACGTAGCGCTCGTAGCCTTCGGCCTCGAGCTTCTCGGCCAGCTCCGGGCCGCCCTCCTCGACGATCCGGCCGGCGACGAAGACGTGCACGAAGTCCGGCTTGATGTAGCGCAGGATCCGGGTGTAGTGCGTGATCAGCAGCAGGCCGGTGTCGCCGGTCGACCGCACCCGGTTGACGCCCTCGCTGACCACCCGCAGGGCGTCGATGTCGAGGCCGGAGTCGGTCTCGTCGAGGATCGCCACCTTCGGCTTGAGGAGTTCGAGCTGCACGATCTCGTGCCGCTTCTTCTCGCCGCCGGAGAAGCCCTCGTTGACGTTGCGCTGGGCGAACGCCGGGTCCATCTGCAGGCGCTCCATGGCGCCACGCAGCTCACCGGCCCAGGTGCGCAGCTTCGGCGCCTCGCCGTCGACCGCGGTCTTCGCCGTACGCAGGAAGTTGGCGACCGAGACGCCGGGCACCTCGACCGGGTACTGCATGGCCAGGAAGAGGCCGGCGCGGGCCCGCTCGTCGACGGTCATCGCCAGGACGTCGTCGCCGTCGAGGGTCACCGTGCCGCCGGTGATCTCGTACTTGGGGTGGCCGGCGATCGAGTAGGCCAGCGTCGACTTGCCGGACCCGTTCGGGCCCATGATGGCGTGGGTCTCCCCCGCCTTCACGGTCAGGTTCACCCCGGCCAGGATCGGCTTCAGCTCGCCCTCGGGCAGCTTGACCGACACCTGTAGGTCACGAATCTCCAGAACGCTCATGGTGCCGTTACTCCATTGGTGGGCGTGAGACTGACGTAGATGTCGCCGTCGCGTACGTCGACGGGATAGACGGGTACGGGTTCGGTGGCGGGCAGCCCGGTGGGCTCGCCGGTACGCAGGTCGAAACGCGAGCCGTGCAGCCAGCACTCGATCGTGCAGCCGTCGATCTCACCCTCGGACAGCGCGACCGCGGCGTGCGAGCACTCGTCGTACACCGCGTGGAACTCGCCGTCCTCGGTGTGCACGACGGCGATCTCGGTGCCGTCGACGTCGGCGCGTACGGCGCTGGCCTTCGGAATGTCCTCGACCGCGCAGATCCGGATGAAGTCCGACATCAGGCTCCCGCCCGCGCCAGCCGGTCCTCGATCGCCTGGCCGAGCCGCTCGCGCAGCTCCTCGACCGGAATCTTGTTGATCAGCTCGGCGAAGAAGCCCCGGACCACGAGCTTGCGGGCCTCGGCCTCCGGAATGCCCCGGGCCATCAGGTAGAACAGGTGCTCGTCGTCGAACCGGCCGGTCGCGCTGGCGTGTCCGGCGCCGGCGACCTCACCGGTCTCGATCTCCAGGTTGGGCACCGAGTCGGCCCGCGCCCCGTCGGTGAGCAGCAGGTTCCGGTTGATCTCGTACGTCTCGGTGCCGGTCGCCTCGGCCTGGATCAGCACGTCGCCGACCCAGACGGTGTGCGCCCCGTCGCCCTGCAACGCCCCGCGGTAGCCCACGTCGCTGCGGCAGTCGGGCGCCGTGTGGTCGACCAGCTGCCGGTGCTCCAGGTGCTGGCCGGCGTCGGCGAAGTAGAGGCCGTACAGCTCCGCCTCGCCGCCGCGACCGGTGTATTCGACGCTGGTGAACTGCCGGACCAGGTCGCCGCCGAGGGTCACCTGCACGTGCGTCACCCGCGCGTCGCGGCCGAGCCGGACCTTGACGTGCTGGGCCTGGACCGAGTCGGCGGCCCAGTCGGTCACCGTCACCAGGGTGAGCTTCGCCCCGTCGGCGACCGCCACCTCGACGTTGTCGGCCAGCGTCGCCGAGCCGACGTGCTCCAGCACGAGCGTGACCTCGGCGAAGCGGCCGACCTCGACGAACGTGTGCCCGAAGGCGACGCCTTCGGCGCCGCCGCCGACCACCTTGACCAGTGCCGGCTCGGTGACGACCGCGTCGGCGTCGACGGTGACCAGCAGCGCCTGACCGGCGCCGCCGTGGGCGAGCGCGCTGATCCGGTCGAACGGTGTCAGCACGCTGCCGATCCGCGGGTCGGTCCGGTCGACGGTGGACACGCCGACCCCCGCCGGCAACTGGCCGTACTCGTGCTCGACCTTGACGGTCGCCGCCGGCACCCCGGTGGCCAGGCCGCGCAGGCGCTTGAGTGGCGTGAACCGCCACTCCTCCTCCAGGCCGGTCAGGGCCGGGAAGTCCGCGACGTCGTACGAACGCAGCGCCTGCGACTTGGTCTTGGGCGGCGCGATGGCTTCGGTTGTCATCTCGTCCTTGGTCTCGTCTCGCGAAAGGTCACCGGTGCGGGCGGCGTCAGCCGACCGCGCCCTCCATCTGCAGCTCGATCAGGCGGTTCAGCTCCAGGGCGTATTCCATCGGCAGTTCCTTGGCGATCGGCTCGATGAAGCCACGCACGATCATCGCCATCGCCTCGTCCTCGCTCAGGCCACGGCTCATCAGGTAGAAGAGCTGGTCGTCGCTGACCTTGGAGACGGTCGCCTCGTGCCCCATCGCCACGTCGTCCTCGCGGATGTCGACGTAGGGGTAGGTGTCGGAACGGGAGATGGTGTCGACCAGGAGCGCGTCGCACTTCACCGTCGACCGGCTGTGGTGCGAGCCCTCCAGGACCTGGATCAGACCCCGGTACGACGTGCGGCCACCGCCGCGGGCGATCGACTTGGACACGATCGTGCTGGAGGTGTGCGGGGCGGCGTGCACCATCTTGGCGCCGGCGTCCTGGTGCTGGCCCTCGCCGGCCATCGCCACGGACAGCACCTCGCCCTTGGCGTGCGGGCCGGTCATGTAGACGGCGGGGTACTTCATGGTCACCTTGGACCCGATGTTGCCGTCGATCCACTCCATGGTCGCGCCCTCGTGGCAGACCGCCCGCTTGGTGACCAGGTTGTAGACGTTGTTCGACCAGTTCTGGATGGTCGTGTAACGGCAGCGGGCGTTCTTCTTCACGATGATCTCGACGACCGCGCTGTGCAGCGAGTCGGACGAGTAGATCGGCGCGGTGCAGCCCTCGACGTAGTGCACGTAGGCACCCTCGTCGACGATGATCAGGGTCCGCTCGAACTGGCCCATGTTCTCGGTGTTGATCCGGAAGTACGCCTGCAGCGGGATCTCCACGTGCACGCCCTTCGGCACGTAGATGAACGAGCCGCCGGACCACACCGAGGTGTTCAGCGCGGCGAACTTGTTGTCGCCGACCGGGATCACGGTGCCGAAGTATTCCTTGAAGATGTCCTCGTGCTCCTTGAGGGCGGTGTCGGTGTCGAGGAACACCACACCCTGCTCCTCGAGGTCCTCGCGGATCTTGTGGTAGACGACCTCGGACTCGTACTGCGCCGCGACACCGGCGACCAGGCGCTGCTTCTCGGCCTCGGGAATGCCCAGCCGGTCGTACGTCGCCTTGATGTCCTCGGGCAGGTCCTCCCAGCTGGCGGCCTGCTTCTCGGTGGAGCGGACGAAGTACTTGATGTTGTCGAAGTCGATGCCCGACAGGTCGGCGCCCCAGTGCGGCATCGGCTTGCGGCCGAAGAGCCGAAGCCCCTTCAGGCGCAGGTCGAGCATCCAGGCGGGCTCGTTCTTCTTGGCGGAGATGTCACGCACCACCGCCTCGTTGAGGCCACGCTGGGCGGATGCCCCGGCCACGTCGGAGTCGGCCCAGCCGTATTCGTACTTGCCCAGGGCGGCAAGGTGCTCCTCCTGGGTGACGACGGGCTGGACGATCTGCTCGGTCATCTATCTGTCCTCACAGGGTTGGCAGTGGTGTGCGGTCCACCCGGCTGAGCCGGGATGTGCGTCGTGCACACCCCGTCGCCGTGGGCGATCGTGGCGAGGCGCTGCACGTGGGAACCGATCAGGCGGGAGATGACCGCGGTCTCGGCCTCGCACAACTGGGGAAACTCGGCGGCCACATGGGCCACCGGGCAGTGGTGCTGGCACAACTGGCCGCCCGAGGCGATCGTGGACGCGTTGGCAGCGTAGCCCTCGGCGGTCAGCACCGTGGCGAGGGCCTCGGCCCGGGCCAGCGGGTCGTCGCCGGCGTCCTCCATCGCCGTGCGGCAGCGTGCCTCCAGGTCGGCGACCTGCTCGGCGGCGAACGAGTCGACGGCCGCGGCGCCGCCGGTGCGGGCGATCCAGCGCAGCGCCGCGGTGGCCATCCCGTCGTAGGTGTGCCGGCCGCAACGCAGCCGCGCCGCGTCGGTCAGCACGAAGACCTTGGCCGGGCGGCCCCGGCCCCGGTGCCCGCGCACCGACTGCTCACGGGCGACGACGTCGCCGTCGGCGAGCAGGGCGTCGAGGTGCCGGCGGATCGCGGCCGGGCTGAGCCCCAACTCGGCGCCGAGCTGGGCGGCGGTGGCCGCGCCGTGGGCCAGCAGGAGCTGGAGGACCCGGTCGCGGGTGCGCCCGTCGGCGGTCGGCGCGGATGCGGCGGCGCCGGCGGCCGGCCCGGCCGCCGAGGCGTTGGTAGTCACCGCCACCGCGTTTTTCACAACGGCAACGTTACGTAATTCGCCCCGGACCCGCAACCGGCCACCCGTGATCCACACCACCCGGGCCACCGGGCCGCACGGAGGACCGAAAACTACAGAACGTAGGATTGCCGCCGTGACCCAATCCGCCCGGTTTACGGTGCGCCCGTCGCTGGTCCGGCGGATCGCGCTGGCCTCGATCATCGCCAACGTCGGAATCGTCGTCACCGGCGGGGCCGTCCGGCTGACCGCGTCGGGACTCGGCTGCCCGACCTGGCCACGCTGCACCGACGAGTCGTACGTCTCCACCGCCGAGATGGGCATCCACGGTGCCATCGAGTTCGGCAACCGCCTGTTGACCTTCGCCGTCGGTGCCGTGGCCCTGGCCGCACTGGTCGCCGTGCTGCTGCACCGGCCGCGCCGGCGCTCGCTGGTGCTGCTCGCCCTGGCCGTGCTCGTCGGCATCGCCGTGCAGGCGGTCATCGGCGGCATCACCGTGCACACCGACCTGCACCCGATGATCGTCGGCATCCACTTCGTGGGCTCGATGGCGCTGCTGTTGCTGACGTACGCGCTCTGGCGGCGGATCGGCGAGTCCGACGGGCCGAAGGTACGCACCGTACCCGGGCCGATGTACGCGCTGGTCTGGATCACCACGGCGGTCAGCGCCGCGGTGATCGTGATCGGCACGCTGGTCACCGGCAGCGGACCGCATGCCGGCGACGCCGACGCCGAACGCAACGGCCTGGACCCGGAGACCATCTCGCAGGTCCACGCCGACCTGGTGTTCCTGCTCATCGGCCTCTCGGTGGCGCTGTGGCTGGCCCTGAAGGCCGTCGGCGCCCCGCCGGGGGCCGTCCGGGCGGCCGTGGTGCTGCTGGTGGTGGAGTTGGCGCAGGGCGTGCTCGGCTTCGTGCAGTACCTCACCGAACTGCCGGTGCTGCTGGTCGGACTGCACATGCTCGGGGCCTGCCTGGTCTGGCTGGCCACCCTGGCGGTGCTCTGGTCGACCCGGGAACGCCCGCCGGTCGGGCCGGTGACCGCCCCGCCGGCCGGCCCCGGCGACCCGGCGGCCCGGGCCGACCGGGAACTCGCACCGGCCGGCTGACCGGCCCTCCCGCTACACCGGCGCGGCCGGTCGCTCCGATGGCGCGTCAACCCCGGCCGCCACCCCCGCGCCCTGACGTGGCGGTGGTGATCGTCAGCTGTTCCGCCGTGGTCCGTACGGCGGGTCGAGCTGCTGGGCAGCAGATGATCACAGGTGCCCTGGCGAACGGCAGGCGGGTCGGCCCAGCCGGTCAGTCCAGCCGGCCGACGACCGCGTCGGCGAAGCGCTCGGCGGCGCCGTCGGCGTACGGGAAGAACAGCGACGGCTCGGTCAGCTCCAACTCGACCAGCAGCGGGCTGCCGTCGACGTCGGGAATCAGGTCGACCCGGGCGTAGAGCAGCCGGTCCGGCCCACCCGGCACCAGGTCGAGCACCCGGGCGGCGACGGCCAGTTCGGCCGCGGTGGCGGTACGCGCCGAGATCTTCTCCTCCTTGTACAGCTCGTCGCCACCGAGGTCGGGTCCGGTCAGCATCGCCCCCTTGCGGATGCTGTGGCTGAACGTGAGCCCGTCCGGCCCGTTCAGGAACACCAGTGCCGCCTCACCGACCGTGTCGACCGCCGACAGGTAGGGCTGCACCATGGTGAGCCGTCCGGCCGCGCCGAGGCGGGCGGCGTGCGCCGCCGCGAGCCGCCGGTGTTCGGCGTCGTCGAGCAGGTAGCGGCCGGTGTCTCGGCTGCCGGCGCTGACCGCCGGTTTGACGACGTATTCCCCGGTGGACGGGGGCGACCAGGTGTCGGCGGGTTCCAGCCAGGTGGTGGCGACCACCGGTGCCCCGCCGGCGGCCAGCTCGCGCAGGTAGCGCTTGTCGGTGTTCCAGGCCACGACGTCGGCCGGGTTGGCCAGTCCGGGCACGGTGGCCGCCCAGGCGACGAACTCGTCGCGGCGCGCGACGTAGTCCCACGGCGAACGCAGTACGGCGAGGCCGTAGCCGGCCCAGTCGACGTCGGCGTCCCAGGACACCATGTCGACGGCCACGCCCCGCCGGACCAGGGCGTCGTACGCCGGGCGGTCGTCGGGATCCAGGTCGGGAAGTTCGGCGCAGGTGACGAAGGCGACCCGGGAGTCCCGGGCCGCCTTCAGCGGAGTCTCGGATTGGATCATGGTCCCTAGCGTGACATGGCCCGGCGGCCCATCGAACGCCACAGGTCGTTGCTGGGGCGCATCTGGTCCATCAGCTCCCGCTCCCACTCGTTCTCCACCTCGACGCCGGCGGTCGCGCACGCCTGCCGGGCGACCATCGTGTCGGTGGCGAACTGGTCCCCCCAGACCCCGTCCTGCCCCACCAGCACGATCCGTGCCCCGCGCTTGCCCACGTACTCGATGACTGCCTTCGCCCCGCCGTGCTCGGCGACGAAAGACTTCAAACCGGTGACGAGGCCCGCGGGGGTCTGGATCGGAGCGGTCGTCAGGGTCGTATCGGAACCATCTGCCATGACGCGAGCGTAAGCAGACCGGCAACGACACGCGCAGAAACGAGGCGGTGTTTGTGATGCCCATTACCTCGATGTTTAAGACGCCACGCCGCTGTTCTGAGTGGATTTTTCGTGACAAACCGGTTGATACCGAGTGACCAAAACGGGCACTGATTAACTCGTGTCACATGTTGGACAAGCGGCCGGAACAATCAGGCGGTTCAGCGCCGGACAGTGGCAGAACGGACAGCCTCAGAGCAGGGCGTCGAGGGCCACCGCGATGAACAACACCGTCAGGTAGGTCGTCGACCAGTGGAACAGCCGCATCGGCCGCAACGGCTCGCCCCGCCGGGAACGACCGACCAGGCGGTGCGCCTCGAGCAGGAAGATGCCGCCGAGCACCACCGCGGTCGCGCCGTAGATCGGCGACATCCCGAGCGGCCAGACGACCAGCGAGGCGGCCACGGTGAGCCAGGAGAAGAGCAGGATCTCGGCGTTGACCCGGCGGGCCGAGGCGACCACCGGCAGCATCGGGATGCTGGCCCGCGCGTAGTCGTCCTTGTATTTGATGGCCAGGGCGTAGAAGTGCGGCATCTGCCAGAAGAACACCACCGCGAACAGCGCCCACGCCGCCGGCGACAGTGACCCGGTCACCGCCGCCCAGCCGATCAGCACCGGCGCCGACCCGCACACCCCGCCCCAGAACGTGTTCATCGGCGTGGTGCGCTTGAGCCACATCGTGTAGACGAGGTCGTAGTAGGCGATCGCGCCGAGCGTCAGCAGCGTCGCCAGCCAGTTGGTGAAGACCGCCATGATCGTCACCGACACCGCGGCGAGCACCAGCCCGAAGACCAGCGCCTGCTTCGGCGCCACCACGTGGGTCGGCAGCGGCCGGCGCTTCGTCCGCCGCATCAGCTGGTCGATGTCCCGGTCGATGTAGCAGTTGAGCGCGTTGGCCGCGCCCGCCGCGAGCGAGCCGCCGACCAGCACGACGGCGACCAGCCACAGCGACGACAGGCCACCGGCCGCCAGCATCATCGCCGGCACGGTGGTCACCAGGAGCAGTTCGACGATGCGGGGCTTGGTCAGCGAGACGTACGCCCGGACCACCCCGGCGATGTCGCGGCCCCGCGCCCGGCCGGCGGGCGTGCCGTCAACGGCCGTTCCCTCCCCCGTGACCGGCCCGGCGCCGATCTGGGCACCAGACGCCCTACCGTGGACAGGGCGCTCGGTGATCATGCTCACGGATTGCCACCTTCCGGCATCGGCGCGGGAGTTCGGGGCGGCGGGGTGACCCGCAAGGTCACCGTGCCGACCGACAGCGTACGCGCCACCGTTTGCGCAGCTTGGGCCACCCGGTATAGGTGCGGCCGGTCACACCGTGTTAGGGCGTGTCGCGGCGGCGCGGCCCGCCCCGACGCGCCGGACAGGCGAGTTCGGCGTACGGATGTTTAGCCTCGCTCGATAGGGTCACGAAAGAGGGTTCCGCCCACCTGCCGAGGAGCACAAATCATCGTGGCTGCCAACCGATCCGAGCCTGCCCCACTCAACTGGTCCGAGCTGGACCGCCGGGCCGTCGACACCGCGCGGGTGTTGGCCGTCGACGCCGTCGAGAAATCCGGCAACGGCCACCCGGGCACGGCGATGAGCCTGGCACCCGTCGCATACCTGCTGTTCAACCGCGTCATGCGGCACAACCCGGCCGATGCGCACTGGGCGGGCCGGGACCGGTTCGTGCTGTCGGCCGGCCACTCCAGCCTCACCCTCTACGTCCAACTCTTCCTCAACGGCTTCGGGCTCGGCCTGGAGGACCTCCAGTCTCTTCGGCAGTGGGGCTCGCTCACCCCGGGTCACCCCGAGCACGGCCACACCAACGGCGTCGAGACCACCACCGGTCCGCTCGGGCAGGGCGTCGGGAACGCGGTCGGCATGGCGATGGCGGCCCGCCGCGAACGCGGCCTGTTCGACCCCGACGCCCCGGCCGGGCAGTCCCTCTTCGACCACCACATCTGGTGCATCGCCTCCGACGGCGACATCGAGGAGGGCATCAGCCACGAGGCGAGCGCCCTCGCCGCCCACCAGCAGCTCGGCAACCTCGTCCTGATCTACGACGACAACGAGATCTCGATCGAGGACGACACCCGGATCGCCAAGAGCGAGGACGTCGCCGCCCGCTACGCGGCGTACGGCTGGCACGTGCAGACCGTCGACTGGCGGCGCGGCGACGCCGACCAGGACGACTACCACGAGGACGTCGAGGCGCTGTACGCCGCGCTGCTGGCCGCCAAGGCCGACACCGACCGGCCGTCGTTCATCGCGCTGCGCACCATCATCGGCTGGCCGGCTCCCAACAAGCGGAACACCGGCAAGATCCACGGATCGGCGCTCGGCGCCGACGAGGTCGCCGCCACCAAGGAACTGCTCGGCTTCGACCCGGCGCAGACCTTCGCCGTCGACGACAAGGTGCTCGCCCACGCCCGCGAGGCCCTCGACCGCGGCCGGGCCGCCGCCGCGAAGTGGCAGACCGAGTTCGACGCCTGGAAGAAGGCCGACGCCGAGCGGGCCGCGCTCTACCAGCGGATGTCGACGCGTACGCTGCCGGCGGGCTGGACCGACGCGCTGCCGGCGTGGCCGGCGGACGCCAAGCCGATCGCCACCCGGGCCGCCTCCGGCCAGGTCCTCAACGCCCTCGCCCCGGTGCTGCCCGAGCTGTGGGGCGGCTCCGCCGACCTGGCGGAGAGCAACAACACCACCATGAAGGGCGAGCCGTCGTTCGTGCCGGCCGAG
This sequence comes from Polymorphospora sp. NPDC050346, assembly GCF_040655695.1. Taxonomy (NCBI): domain Bacteria; kingdom Bacillati; phylum Actinomycetota; class Actinomycetes; order Micromonosporales; family Micromonosporaceae; genus Polymorphospora; species Polymorphospora sp. NPDC050346. Next base: position 126,679 of record NZ_JBFAKM010000022.1, read on the forward strand.
CACGCGACCAGGGAGTTCCCCGGCAACCCGTACGGCCGCACCCTGCACTTCGGCATCCGTGAGCACGCCATGGGCGCCATCCTCAACGGCATCACGCTGCACGGCGGCACCCGCCCCTACGGCGGCACCTTCCTGGTGTTCAGCGACTACATGCGCCCCGCCGTCCGGCTCGCGGCGCTGATGAAGCTACCGGTCGTCTACGTCTGGACCCACGACTCGATCGGCCTGGGCGAGGACGGGCCGACCCACCAGCCGGTGGAGCACCTGTCGGCGCTGCGCGCCATCCCCGGCCTCGACGTGGTCCGCCCCGCCGACGCCAACGAGACCGCCTGGGCCTGGCGGCAGGCCCTCGAACACACCGACCGTCCCACCGCCCTCGCTCTGACCAGGCAGAACGTGCCGGTGCTGGACCGCACGTCGCTCGCCGGGCCGGAGGGGACCGCCAAGGGCGGCTACGTCCTGGCCGACGCGTCGAACGCCCAGCCCCAGGTCATCCTGATCGGCACCGGCTCCGAGGTCGAGGTCTGCCTCGCCGCCCGCGAGCGGCTGGAGGCCGACGGCACCCCGACCCGGGTCGTGTCGATGCCGTGCCAGGAGTGGTTCCGGGCCCAGGACGAGGCCTACCGGGAGTCGGTCCTGCCCCGCGGGGTAAAGGCACGGGTGAGCGTGGAGGCCGGGATCGCCATGTCGTGGCGGGACCTGGTCGGCGACTGCGGCGAATCGGTCAGTCTGGAGCACTACGGGGCGAGCGCGCCGTACAAGGTGCTCTACGAGCAGTTCGGGTTCACCGCCGACAACGTCGTCGCGGCCGCCCACGCGTCGCTGACCCGGGTGGGCGCCATCACCGGCACCACCACCGGCAACTGAGGGGACTGTCATGACGGACCGGCTTGCTGAACTCACCGCCACGGGCGTGGCGATCTGGCTCGACGACCTCTCCCGCAACCGGCTCAGCTCCGGGGGGCTGGACCAGCTCCGGCGCGAGAAGCACGTGGTCGGGGTCACCACCAACCCGACGATCTTCGCCAAGGCGCTGGGCGACGCCGACGAGTACAACTGGCAACTGCACGACCTGGCCACCCGCGGCGTGACGGTCGAGGAGGCCGCCCGCATGCTCACCACGTACGACGTGCGGTGGGCGTGCGACGTGATGCGCCCGTCGTACGACGCGACGAACGGCGTCGACGGCCGGGTGTCGATCGAGGTGGACCCGCGGCTGGCGCACGAGACGGACAAGACCGTCGCCGAGGCCAAGGCGCTGTGGTGGCTGGTCGACCGGCCCAACCTGTTCATCAAGATCCCGGCGACCGCCGCGGGCCTGCCGGCGATCACCGCGACCCTGGCCGAGGGGATCAGCGTCAACGTCACGCTGATCTTCTCGCTCGAGCGGTACGCCGAGGTGATGGACGCCTTCCTCGCCGGCCTGGAGCAGGCCAGGGCCAACGGCCACGACCTGGCCAAGATCGGCTCGGTGGCGTCGTTCTTCGTCTCCCGCGTCGACACCGAAGTGGACAAGCGGCTCGACAAGCTCGGCTCCGACGACGCGAAGGCGCTGAAGGGCAAGGCCGCGATCGCCAACGCCCAGCTCGCCTACCAGCGCTACAGCGAGGTCTTCTCCTCGGCCCGCTGGCAGGCGCTCGCCGACGCCGGCGCGCACCCGCAGCGTCCGCTGTGGGCCTCCACGTCGACGAAGAACCCCGAGTTCCGCGACGTCATCTACGTCGAGGAACTCATCGCCCCGGGCACCGTCAACACCATGCCCGAAGCCGTCATCCACGCGTACGCCGACCACGGCGAGACCCGCGACGACACCGTCACCGGCGCCTACGACGACGCCCGCGGCGTGCTCGACGCGCTCACCGCGAACGGCATCGACCTCGCCGACGTGGTCGCCGTCCTCGAACGCGAGGGCGTGGAGAAGTTCGAGGCGAGCTGGAACGAACTGCTCGACGGCGTACGCAAGTCGCTGGACTCGGCGGCGCAGGGCGCGGCCACCCCCAACAAGGCAGCCGGAGGCAACTCGTGAGTGATCTGCTGGACGGTGGCGTCGAGGCGGCGGCGGGGCTCGCCGTCTACGGCGCCGACGCGGTCGACAAGGAGGCCCCCGCCTCCACCCGGGCCGCGCTGGTCGCCGACGGCGTACCGGGCAAGCTCGCCGCCAAGGACCCCACGCTGTGGGGCCCGGAGGCCGAGGAGGAGGCGAAGATCCGCCTCGGCTGGATCGACACCTTCGAGCGCAGCCGGGAACTGCTCCCCCAGCTCGCCGAACTGCGTGCGGAACTGGGCGACCTCGACCACGTCGTACTCGCCGGGATGGGCGGGTCGTCGCTGGCGCCCGAGGTCATCGCCCGCACCCTGGGCAGGTCGCTGACCGTCCTCGACACCACCGACCCGCACCAGGTCGGCGCCGCGCTGCGCGAGCGCCTGGACCGCACCGTCGTGGTCGTCGCCAGCAAGTCCGGCTCCACCGTGGAGACCGACAGCCACCGGCGCGCCTACTGGCAGGCGTTCCTCGACGCCGGTCTGACCGAGGCCGAGGCCGGCCGGCACTTCGTCGTCGTCACCGACCCCGGCTCGCCGCTGGAGGCGACCGCGGCCGAGATGGGCGCCCACGTCGTCCTCGCCGACCCCGAGGTCGGCGGCCGCTACTCGGCGCTGACCGCCTTCGGCCTGGTCCCGTCGGCGCTGGCCGGGGTCGCCGTCGCCGACCTGCTCGACGAGGCCGACGAGTTCGCCCGCTCGCTGGCCGGCGACACCGACAACCCCGGCCTCGCCCTCGGCGCGGCACTCGGCACCGCCGCCACCGTCGGCCGCGACAAGGTCGCGCTGGTCTCCGACGGCACCGGCATCGAGGGGCTCGGTGACTGGATCGAGCAACTCGTCGCCGAGTCGACCGGCAAGAGCGGCATCGGCATCCTGCCCGTCGTCGTCGAGGCCCCGGAGAGCCCGGGCGCCACCGGCGACGACGTACTCACCGTCACCACCGGCGGCGCCTGCCCGCCCGGCACCGTGCCCGGCGGCGGCGTACGCCCGCACCTGGCCGTCAACGGCCCGCTCGGTGCCCACTTCCTGGCCTGGGAGTACGCCACCGCGGTCGCCGGCCGGGTGCTCGGCATCGACCCGTTCGACCAGCCGAACGTCACCGAGTCCAAGGACAACACCAACCGGCTGCTCGCCGCCGGCCTGCCCACCGAGACGCCCGCGTTCACCGAGGGCGCCGTCGAGGTGTATGGCGGCACCGGCGGCACCCTCGCCGAGGTGCTGCGCGGGCTGGTCGACGGCATCGTCGGCGACGGCTACCTCGCCGTGATGGCCTACCTCGACCGGTTCGGCGACGCCGCCGCGGCCGACGTACGCCCGCTGCTCGCCGCCGCGTCCGGCCGGCCGGTCACCTTCGGCTGGGGACCCCGGTTCCTGCACTCCACCGGGCAGTACCACAAGGGTGGGCCGCAGGTCGGGTCGTACCTCCAGATCACCGGGGCGGTCACCGACGACCTGCCGGTGCCGGGCAAGCCGTACAGCTTCGGGACGTTGCAGGCGGCGCAGGCCGCCGGCGACCGGGAGGCCCTCACCGGCCGCGACCGGCCGCTGGTCCGGCTGCACCTGACCGACCGGGCCGCCGGCGTGGCGCAGGTCCTCGACGCCGTTCGTAACCTGCGGGGCTGACAATGGCCGGCGTGAACCCGCTACGTGATCCGCAGGATCGGCGGCTGCCGCGGATCCCCGAACCATGTGCGCTGGTCATCTTCGGGGTGACCGGCGACCTGTCCCGCAAGAAGCTCCTCCCGGCGGTCTACGACCTGGCCAACCGCGGCCTGCTGCCGCCCGGCTTCGTGGTCGCCGGCTTCGCCCGCCGCGACTGGGGCGACGGCGACTTCGAGTCGATGGCGTACGAGTCGGCGAAGAAGCACGCCCGGACCCCGTGGCGGGAGGAGGTGTGGGCCCGGCTCGTCGGCAACATCAAGTTCGTCGGCGGGTCGTTCGACGACGACGCCGCGTTCGACCACCTCGTCGAAACCCTCGACGAGCTGCGTGAGACGCACGGCATCCCGGGCAACGCGGCGTTCTACTTCTCCATCCCGCCGGCCGCGTTCCCGGTCGTGCTCAAGCAGCTCGCCCGTACCGGCCTGGCCGACAACGCCAAGTCCGGCGGCTGGCGGCGGGTCGTGGTGGAGAAGCCGTTCGGGTTCGACCTGCCGTCGGCGAAGGCCCTCAACGACCTGGTCGACGACGTCTTCACCCGCGACGACGTCTTCCGGATCGACCACTACCTCGGCAAGGAGACGGTGCAGAACATCCTTGCCCTGCGTTTCGCCAACAACCTCTTCGAGCCGCTGTGGAACTCCCGGCACGTCGACTCGGTGCAGATCACCATGGCCGAGGACGTCGGGATCGGCACCCGGGCCGGGTTCTACGACACCGCGGGTGCCGCCCGCGACGTGCTCCAGAACCACCTGCTCCAGCTGCTGGCCCTGGTCGCGATGGAGGAGCCGACGAGCTTCGACGCCGCCGAGATCAGGACCGAGAAGCTGAAGGTGCTGAAGGCGATCGCGCTGCCCGAGGACGTCGCCACCGGCACCGTACGCGGCCAGTACCTGCCCGGCTGGGTCGCCGGTGAACGGGCCGTCGGCTACCTCGACGAGAACGACGTGCCGAAGGACTCCACCACCGAGACGTACGTCGCGGTGCGGCTCGGCATCCAGAACCGGCGCTGGGCCGGGGTGCCGTTCTACATCCGGTGCGGCAAGCGGCTCCCCCGCCGCGTCACCGAGGTCGCCATCATGTTCAAGAAGGCGCCCCACCTGCCGTTCAACCCGGCCGACGTCGAACTGCTCGGGCACAACCAGCTCGTCATCCGGGTCCAGCCCGACGAGGGTGTCGTGCTCAAGTTCGGTTCCAAGGTGCCGGGCACCACGATGGAGCTGCGCGACATCGCCATGGACTTCCAGTACGGCGAGGCGTTCACCGAACAGAGCCCGGAGGCGTACGAGCGGCTGGTGCTCGACGTGCTGATCGGCGACCGCACCCTGTTCCCGGACGCGGCCGAGGTCGAGCAGAGCTGGGCCGTGGTCGACCCGCTGGAGCAGGCGTGGGAGGGCACCGAGCCGGAGCCGTACCGGTCCGGCGAGTGGGGGCCGCGGGCCGCCGACGAGATGCTGGCCCGCGACGGCCGGTCCTGGCGGCGGGCATGACCGGCCGGGCGTCGGACGTGACCGGGCCGGTGTCGGGCGTGACCGAGGCGACCTGGAGGAACCCGTGATCGGGCTGTGGGACACCACCGGCAACGAGGTGGTGAAGGCGCTCGCCGCCGAACGGCGCAGCGCGGGCGGCGTCGCCAGCGGCATGGCGTTGACCCTGATCGTGGTCGTCGATGAGAAGCGGGTCCGCGAGGCGGAGGCGGCGGCGACCATCGCCGCCGCCGCCCACCCGTGCCGGCTGCTGGTCGTCGTCCGCTCCGACATCAACGGCGAACGGAACCGGCTCGACGCCGAGATCGTCGTCGGCGGCCGCCTCGGCCCCTGCGAGGCGGTCGTCATGCGGATGTCCGGCCGGCTGGCCCTGCACGCCGAGTCGGTCGTGATGCCGCTGCTGGTGCCGGACGTACCGGTGGTCACCTGGTGGCACAGCGAGCCGCCGGACGAGATCGCCACCGACTTCCTCGGCATCGTCGCCGACCGGCGGATCACCGACACGGCGCAGGCGGTGAACCCGGTCGAGGCGCTGCACCGGCGGGCGGCCGACTACGCGCCGGGCGACACCGACCTGGCCTGGACCCGGATCACGCCGTGGCGCACCCTGGTCGCCGGGGCGTTCGACACGACCGCGGCCGAGGTGACCGAGGCCACCATCACCGCACCGCCGACCGACCCGACGGCGGCGCTGATGTCCGGGTGGCTGAAGGCCCGGCTGGGCATCTCGCCCACGTTGCGGGAGACGACGGAGTTTCCCCGCATGCGCTCGGTCGAGCTGCGCTGCGCCAACGGCGACGAGCTGGAACTGGTCCGCGACGGTGGCATGGCGACGTTCCGGCGTACCGGCCAGAACGAGCGGCAGCTGCCCCTGGTCCGTCGCCCGCTCGGCGACGAACTGGCCGAGGAGTTGCGCCGGCTCGACGCCGACCAGATCTACTCGCAGTCGCTGGAGGCGATGGCCGGCGAGTCGGGCCTCGAGGAGCGGCCGGCGCAGCGGGTGCACGTGTGGCGCGATCCGATCACCGCGAAGCGGGCCGAGGCGCAGATGGGTGCGCACGCCGGTCCGGGTGGGTCGGCCGGGTGAGCGGGCCGGAGCCGGACGTGCCGGTGGCCGGCGTACGCCGGAGCGTGCTCGGCGACCGGGACGAACTGGTCCGGGTCGTCGCCGCGCGGCTGGTCGAGACGCTGGCCGGGGCGCAGGCGGCCCGGGGCGCCGCGTCGGTGGTGCTCACCGGCGGCCGGGTCGCCGCCGACGTCTACCGCACCGTCCGTGACCTGTCCGACCGGGACCGCGTCGACTGGTCCAGGGTCGACGTCTGGTGGGGCGACGAGCGCTTCCTGCCGGCCGGCCACCCCGACCGCAACGAGACCCAGGCCCGGGCGGCGTTGCTCGACGCGCTGCCCCTCGACCCGGCCCGGGTGCATCCGATGCCCGCCGACGACGGGCCGGACGGACCCGACCCGCAGGCGGCGGCCCAGCGGTACGGGCAGGCCCTCGCCGCGGCCGCCGGTCCGGACGGCGACCTGCCCCGGTTCGACGTGCTGCTGCTCGGGGTCGGTGAGGACGGGCACGTCGCGTCGGTGTTCCCCGGCCATCCGGTCACCGGTGCGACCGAGCCGGTGGCCGCCGTCCGGGACAGCCCGAAGCCGCCGCCGGTGCGGATCACCCTCACCCTGCCGGCGATCAACACCGCCGGCGAGGTGTGGCTGGTCGCGTCCGGTGCCGACAAGGCCGGCGCGGTGCGGCTGGCCCTGACCGAGTCCGGCACCGCCGCGCCCCCGGCCGACGCCGGGCCGGACGGCTGGGCGGGGCCGGCGGGTCCGCTGCCCGCGGCGGCCGTCCACGGCGTCGACCGCACCCGCTGGTTCCTCGACGCCGAAGCCGCCCCGTCCACCGGCTGACGGGGCGGAGCGGATCAGACTTCGCCGCGGCGCCGGCGCAGGGCGGCCAGGGCCTCGGCGAGGATCGCCTCGCCGTCCGCTTCGCTGCGCCGCTCCTTCACGTATGCCAGGTGCGACTTGTAGGGCTCGGGCCGGGCCGGCCCCGGCGGGTTGGCGGCGTCGAGGCCGCCCGGCTGCCCGCAGCGGGGGCAGTCCCAGGTGGCCGGCGGCGGCACGTCGGCCGCGAGCAGGATCGGGTTGGCGTGCCCGCCGGCACACCAGTAGGTGACCGACCGGCGGGGTGCGGGTTCACCGCGCTCGATCGGTCGCATCGGACCGGATCCGATCCGGACACCCCGGATGGCGCTGCCACTGGCCACGGTCGTTCGCTCCTGTCGTCGGGTGCGGTGCCACCGGACGGCGGCGCGACACGATGGAGCGCGACGTGCGGCCGCCGGACCCGAGCGGCAACGGACGATCGGCCGCCAAGAATTCGGCGCGCGGGCCGGCGGGGGGGGCCGGCCCCCCGGGG
>NZ_JBFAKM010000023.1:0-60538 GCF_040655695.1 Polymorphospora sp. NPDC050346
CTCCATCCTCCGCGAACTGCAGTACCTACTCGCGACCTGGCTCGGATTCTGCCCTCTCTGCCACCAACTCGTCCCAACCTAACAAAGCACTACTAGTACTACAACAGCGCTTCGTTGTGTTGCCTCTGTCTTCGTTGGTAGTGGGCTTGTTTGGCGCGGGCTTGGTAGCGGCGGCGCAGCTGTGACCAGGCGGCGATGCGGTCGAAGGACCGGGTGACGCCGATGATCAGGTGTGCCAGGAGACGGCGGATCTCGCCTGGGCTGAGGGGGACCAGGTCGCGGCTGCTTTTGGGTCGCCTGCCGCGGTCACGGCGAGGTAGGCGTGGGCGAGCATGGCCAGGGTGATGTGCCGGTACCAGGGCGGGTAACGGCGGACCTGGTAGTGGTCGAGGCCGGTTTCGGTCTTGGCCTGTTGAAAGCACTCTTCGATCGCCCAGCGGGTGCCTGCGATGCGGACGAGGGTGGTGATGCTGGTGCCGGTGGGGCCAGCGCACAGGTAGAACGCCAGTTCTGTGGGGTCGGTGATGCCGCGTCGGATCAGGACCCATCGACTGCTGCCGGTGTCGTTGAAGTCGGGCAGGCCGGCCATGGCCCAGTCGTACAGCCGTGGCCCTTTGGCTCCGGCCCCGGCCGAGAGCCGTTTCCACGCTTCGTCGGGGGCTTATCCGGCCAGGGTGTCGACGCGGGCGGTGCCGACACCCAGCCCGACCTGCTGATTGCGGGGAACGGCCACCACGTAGCCGACGCGGCGCTGCTCGCAGAACGTGCGGAACTTCGAGTCCTGGCCGTAGGCCTCGTCCGCCGTGATCCACCGGGCCGGGAGTCCGGCGTCCAAGGCCCTGGCCAGCATGGCCTGCGCCAACTGCGGCTTCGTCGCGAACCCCACTGCCGTCGGGACGCCGGCCTGATCGCAGCGCTGACGATCGGTGGTCCAGGACTTCGGCAGATACAACTCCCGATCGACCAATGCCCGCCCGATCGGGCTCGCGTAGGCCAGGAACACGCCGAGCTGACAGTTCTCCACCCGCCCGGCCGTGCCGGAGTACTGCCGCTGCACCCCTGCCGAGCGCACCCCCTTCTTGACGAAGCCCGTCTCGTCCACGATCAGCACTCCATCGGTGTGTCCGAGATGCTCGGCAACGTAGGCGCGCAGGTCATCACGCACCTCGTCCGGGTCCCAGCATGCCTTGTTCAGCAGTCGCTGCATCCGGTCCGGTGTTACATCACCTGCAGCTTCGGCCAACTGCCAGCCGTTCTTGCGCTCCACCGGCGCCAGCAACCCCGTCAAGTACGCTCGCGCCTGCCGCCGAGGCTCTGCCCGACCGAACCGGCCAGCCACCCGCGCGAACAAGGCATCCAGACCAGCAACCCACACATCAAGATCAGCACGAGTGACCACATCAGACACCGCAACAACCTACACAACGAAGCGCTGTTGTAGTACTAGCAGTCATCCCCGGCCTGTTCCTGCTCGGCATGGCCGTCACCCGTTACGGAGTTCCGGACACGTTGGAGCGGCGGGGCCGGCAGCTCGCGGTCGCGTTCGCGGTGACGGTGCCGGTCGCGGTGCTGGCGGCGGTGGTGCAGTACCGGGCCGGGGTCGGGCCGACCGCCCACTACCGGTCGCTGCCGGCGGGCCTCGTCTTCGCCTTCCTGTTCGTGACCGGGTTCCTGCTGCTGCGTACGCCGCTGCGGGCCCCGCTCGACCGGGTCTTCGCGCCGATGGGCCGGATGGCCCTGACCAACTACGTCCTCGCGTCGGTGCTGATCGTCGCCGGTGACGCACTGCTCGACGTGGGAGCCCACACCCGGTACGGCACGGTGGTGCTGCTCGGCGTGGCGATCGCGGTGGCGCAGGCGGCGCTCAGTCCACTGTGGCTGAACCGCTTCCGGTACGGTCCGCTGGAATGGGTGTGGCGCTGCCTGACCTGGTGGAGCCGGGTGCCGATCCGCCGGGTGCCGGACCGGCACCCGCGCGGTGCGGAGCCGGCACCCGCGCGCCCCGAGCCGGCCGGAACGCCGTGACGGTCAGGCCGGTGCGAGCCGCCGCAGCGCGCGGCGGGAGACGGTCAGGAAGAGCACCGCGACGACCAGCATCGCGGCCGCCTCGACGGCGTGCACGGTCACCAGCGTGGGCCGGTCCGGGGTGACGGCCGCGAAGGTCATCTGGTCCACCAGGGTCACCACGCGCAGTCCGAGCACGGCCACGGCGAGCACCGCGAGGGCGAGAGCCCGGTGCGGCGCGGCCGGCCGGCGGACAACATGGACGACGGCCGCGACGAACACGCCGGCGCACCACAGCCCGGGCCAGTCGACCAGCGCCTCGCGGCCGCCGGTCGGCCAGCCCAGCAGCACGGCGAGGGCCGCGACCGCGCCGACGGGCAGCGCGACGAGCCACGGCCGGGACCGGACCGGGGCCGCGCCGCCGTGGAACGCGGCCAGTGCCAGCACCGGGAGCGCGTCGAAGAGCAGCCAGTACGACCGGGACAGGGCGAAGGCGCCGCCGTCGGCGGACACGTCCACCACCGTGCCGATCAGCACCGGGGCGAGCGCGACCAGCGCCAGCACCCGGGCGGCGCGGTGTTGCCCGTGCACCAGTGCCAGGTAGGCCGGGATCCACAGCAGGCCGGTGAGTCCCCGCAGGGCCTGCCAGCGGCCGGCGTACGCGTCCGGCACGGCGTCGGCGGGGAGCCCGGGCAGCCGGTAGGCGGTCCACACGACGAGGGCGGCACCGACCAGCGCGCCGACGGCGTGCGCGAGCAGGCCGACGAGCGCGACCCGACGGACGGCCTCGCCGAGGGTGAAGGAGCGGGGCGCGGCATCCGCCCCGCCGAGTCGCAGCCGCAGCGCGAGCGCCGCGACGCTGGCGATCTCGGCGCCGCCGGGCCGGCCCAGCTCAACGCCCTCGGGATCGCCGGGGTCGCTCGCGTACGCGCCTTCCATGAAGGTCGCGACCATGTCCTCCTCCCATTTCCGCCGGTAGGAGGCGGGCAGCAGGCACAGCAGCCGCCGGTAGCGCTCTTCGAGCAGGCTGGTCATGCCGCACCGCCCGCGCCCGCCGGCCGGTGTGCCCGGAGCCGGCGGGTGGCGGTACGCGCGTTCGCCGCCTGCCGGGCGGCTTCGGCGGCCAGCGCGTCGCGCCCCTGCTCGGTGATCCGGTAGTAGCGCCGCAGCCGCCCCTGGTGGGGCTCTTCGCGGTCCAGCTCGACGAGCCCGTCGTCGACGAGCCGCCCGAGTACGCCGTAGAGGGTGCCGACCCGCAGGTCGACCCGCCGGTCGGAGAGGTCAGCGACCTCGCTCACGATGCCGTAACCGTGTCGTGGTTCGCCGACCAGCGCCGTGAGGATGAAGAACGCCTGCTCCGTCATCGCCTTGTCTGCCACGAGCCACAATATAATGGCAGACAGGATATCTTGGGAAGCCGGATCAGGGCCCGCGTCCGTCCGCCGTGCCCGCCCGGCCGGGCGCGCGGCGGATGCGGGAAGCCGGCCTCACCCCGGGAGCGACCGAATCGGGCGGCAATATCTCGTGTGGCGCGATACCTGAACCGGCACCCTCAGGCGTTGACAGTTACGAATGTAATCCGCACGCTGCAATTCCTATGTGATTCAACCAAGGAAGGCAGCCGAAGCCGACATCACCGCCACCGGCAGCAGCGGCGGCGGCGGTGCCACCGACGGCATCCCCGGCTGCGGCTGGTGCACCGGCTCGATCCGCAACGGCTTCCAGGTCCACTGCCGCTGACCACCGCACCGCGCGGCCCGCGCTCCCGACAGGACCACACGATCCGCACCCACCGCAGTTCCCATCCGATCCGACCGAAGGGAGTCGACCAATGTCGACCCTGGCGCCAGAACGCGCAGACGAGATCATCAAAAGCTGGCTGACCGGAACCGAACTGGTCGACGGCTGGGACAACCCCGCCGGACCACTGTTCCTCGGCGGGATCTACGCCGAAGCCGACATCACCGCCACCGGCGGCGGCGGGACCGGTAGCATCTCCGTCACCGGCTGCGCCTGGTGCAGCGGATCGATCTGCAACGGCAGGCGGATCCTCTGCGCCTGACCGGCGATCGAAGTCTCGCCGCGGGCCCGTCCCGGGCCCGTGGCGGGGAAGAACCGCGCCGCGCCCGAACCGACGAACAGGCCGGCAATATCTCGTGTGGCGCGATACCGAAGCTGACAGTCGGCCATGTTGACAGCGGCGAATGTAATCCACACGCTGCAATTGCAGCAATTCACCTCGTCACCCCGACTGAAGGGAGTCGACCAATGTCGACCTTGGCGCCGGAGCGCGCAGACGAGATCATCAAAAGCTGGCTGACCGGAACCGATCCCGTCGACGGCTGGGACAACCCGGCCGGACCACTGTTTCTCGGTGGGAAGTACGCCGAAGCCGACATCACCGCCACCGGCAGCGGCGGCGGCGCCACCGACGGCATCACCGGCTGCGGCTGGTGCACCGGCTCGATCTGCAACGGCTTCCAGGTCCACTGCCGCTGACCACCGCACCGCGCAGCCTGTCGCTCCCGACAGGACCACACGATCCGCACCCACTGCAATTCCCATCTGATCCGACCGGAGGGAGTCGACCAATGTCGACCTTGGCGCCGGAACGCGCGGACGAGATCATCAAAAGCTGGCTGACCGGAACCGAACTGGTCGACGGCTGGCACAGCCCCGCCGGACCCTTGTTCCTCGGCGGCAGGTACGTCGAGTCCGACATCACCGCCACCACCACCGCCGGCACCGTCAGCGGCGTCATCGACGGCATCACCTGGTGACCTGCTCGCTCCGCAACGGCATCCAGATCCACTGCCACTGACGGCCAGTCCCGACGTCGGGCCCCGGTGGACCTGTGCCCTATCACCCGGGACCGACCGGACAGGTCTGCAATATCTCGTGTGGCGCAATGCCGAAACCGGCACCCCAAGATGTTGACATTGACGAATGCGATCTCCACGCTACAGCCGTAACAATTCCTCCATGACCCACCCGAAGGGAGTCGGCCAATGTCGACCTTGGCTCCAGAGCGCGCCGACGAGATCATCGAAAGCTGGCTGACGGGAACCGAACCGGTGGACGGGTGGGAAAACCCCGCCGGACCGCTGTTCCTCGGCGGAAAGTACGCCGAAGCCGACATCACCGCCACCGGCAGCGGCGGCAGCAACTCGGTCACCGGTTGCGGCTGGTGCAGTGGATCGATCTGCAACGGCATGCCGATCCACTGCTACTGATCCCGAAGATCCGACCAACACCGCGACCGGATCATTCGCCGCCCCGAAGCGACCCGCACCGCACCGGCGTCCGCCCCCGGCCGGCGACGGACGCCGCGTAACGGCACGTCGCCCGGCCGGGTCGACCGGATAGGCCGACAGTATGCCGTATGGCGCGATACCGAAACCAACACCCCAAGTCATTGACATTTGCAAATGTCACCAAGAGGCTACATTTGCAACATTCATTTCCCGATCAATGCGAAGGGAGTCGCCGGATGTCCACCTTGGCACCCGAACGGGCAGACGAGATCATCGAAAGCTGGCTGACCGGAACCGCACCGGTCGACGGCTGGGAGAACCCGGCCGGACCACTGTTCAACAGCGGCAAATACGCCGAATACGACATCACCGCCACCGGCGGTGGCGGCGGGATCACCACGCACACCGGATGCGGCCCGTGCACCGGGTCGTACCCGATCGAATGCTACTGACCCCGTGAAGGCAGCCCCGGCCCCCGGCCTCGACCGGGTCGTCGCCCGCCTCGTCGGTCCCGCACTGACCGGGCTCGCCGACGACCTGGCCGGCATCCGTGCGCTCGGAGCGCACGAGCGCGACATCCTGCACCAGGTCGTCGCCGGCGTGCTCCACGAGCGGGTGCTGGGCCGGGTCGGCCGGGCGCTGCTGCTCGAACTGCACGCCGCCCGGCTCACCGGACGGCTCACCGCCCCGGACCCGGCCGGCCGGTGGGACGAGTGGATCGAACTGGCCTGCGAACCGTCCTTCCGCGACGTCCTGGCCGGCCGCTACCCCACGCTCCTGCCCCGGCTGGGCACCCTGGTCGACGACCAGTGCCGGGCCGGGTTGACGCTCGCCCGGCGGTTCGTCGCCGACCGGGCTGCCATCGGGCGACTCACCGGCTCCGAGCCGGAACTGACCGACGCCGCCCTCGGCGCCGGCGACAGCCACAACGGCGGCCAGACGGTCGCCCTGATCGGGCTCCCGACCGCCCGGGTGGTCTACAAGCCCCGGTCGCTGGCGGTCGACGCGGTGCTGGCCGGCTTCCTGCGTGCGGTGCTGCCCGACGAACCCGACGGGACCCGGATCCGGGTGCCCGAGATCGTGCTCCGCGACGGTTACGGCTGGGCCGCCCACGTCGAACACCGGTACTGCGCCGACGACGGCGAGTTCCGAGCCTTCTACCGGGGCCTGGGCCACTGGCTGGCGGTGACCCGGCTGTTCGGCGCGAGCGACCTGCACGCGGAGAACCTGATCGCCGCCGGACCCGTGCCGGTCGTGGTGGACTGCGAGACCCTGTTCACGCCCCGGTCGCCGGCCCGGCCCTCCGGACACGGGCAGGCGATGGACCAGGCCATAGAACTGTTGCGCACCTCCGTCCTGCGTACCGGGCTGCTGCCCGGCCGGGGCGTCGCGCTGGGCTTCCGGGGCGCCGACATGTCGGCGGCCGGCGCCCTGCCCGACGAACAGCCCGAGGTCGAGGTGCCGGTCATCGTGGACGCCGGCACGGACCGGGCCCGGATCGGCACCGCCCGGATCAACCGGCCGCAGGCGTTGAACCACCCCGGCCCGGAGCCGAGACTGCGCGAGCACTGGCGCGCCGTCGTCGACGGGTTCGACGAACTGAACCACCGCCTCACCGACCTGGACCGCCATGGCCGGCTGGCCCCGCTGCTCAGCGGTTTCGCCGACTGTCCGATCAGGATCGTGGTACGGGACACCATCGTCTACGGCGAGTTGGGTGCCATGCTCTGGCACCCGTCGGCGCTGCACGACGAGCCGGCGGCCCGCCGTCGGGCCGCCGACCTGCTGGCCGGCCACGCCGCCAACAGTCCCGGCGCACCGGCCGCACCGGAGACGATCCAGGCGGAGATCGGCGACCTGCTCGTCGGCGACGTGCCGTTCTTCGGCGTGGTCGCCGGGGCGGGGCAGGTGACCGGACCGGGCGGGACCGCCACCGACGAGGTCGGCGACCTCGTCGGATCGGCCCTGGTCCGATGGCGCGACCTGGACGCCGCCCTGGACCGGGAGGTGATCGAGTGCGCGGTCGTCAGCGCCTACCGCGACGAGGTCGACGCCCCGGACGTCGCCCACCTGCGCCCGTCCGCGCCGGTGGGCAACGCGCTCGACCGGCGCCGCCGTACCCTGGCCGCGACGATCGTCCGGACGGTGATCGACCGGGCCATATCGGCACCGGACGGCACCGTGGCCTGGATATCGCCGACGCTCGGCCCGACCGGGATCGCGATCCAGCCGCTCGCCCTGGACATCTACGGCGGCCTGCCCGGAGTGGCCGTGTTGCTCGCCGCCCACCAGAGCGAGGTGGCCGGCGGCCGGGCCGAGCCGGTGGCCGGGAGCGCCGACCTGCTCGACCGGACCCTGCACACGCTGCGCACGATGGACGACCGGGTCGTCGCCGAGCGGCGGGAACACCCGACCGCCCGCCCCGACCCGGCCGGTGGCTACGTCGGCCACGGGTCGCGGATCTGGAGCTGGCTGCTGCTGGCCCGGTCCGGTGCCGTCGAGCCGGACGAGGCCCTGCGCCGGGCCGTCGACATCGCCGGTTACCTGCCCGAGTCGGTGGCCGCGGACGAGTTCGCCGACCTGCTGATCGGGATGGCCGGAGCCGTGGTGCCGCTGCTCCGGCTGGCCGAGGCGACCGGCGACGAGCGGTGGCGCGGCGAGGCGATCGGGATCGGCGACCGGCTGGTGACGTCGGCCCGGACCGGGGAGAACGGGGCCCGCTGGGCCGGGCCGCGCTCCCCCGACGGCATCGGCGGCTTCGCGCACGGCTCGGCCGGCATCGGCTGGGCACTCGCCCGGCTCGGCACCGCCACCGACGACGCCCGGTTCGGCAAGCTGGCCGAGGCCGCGTTCGCGTACCAGGAAGCGCTCTTCCTGCCCGGCGAGGGTGGCTGGCGCGACCCGCGCAAGCCGGCCGGTGTCGCCGCGAACTGGTGCTACGGCTGCGACGGCATGGGCGTGGTCGCCGCCGACCTCGGCACCGGCGACCCGTACTGGCACGGGATGCTCGAACGGGCGGCGGCGTCGGCCTGGTCCGCCGGCATGGGCGTCACGCACACCCTGTGCCACGGCGACCTCGGCAGCTGGGAGGTGCTGGATCACGCCATCGCCGCCGGGGTGGCGCCGGCCGGGGTGACCCGTCAGGTCGTGGACGGCTACGTGCTGAGCAGCCTGGAGCAGCACGGCCCACGCTGGGCGATGAACAACGGCATGTTCCGGCCCGGATTGCTGGCCGGTGCCGGCGGGATCGCCTACCAGTTGCTGCGGATGCACCCCGAGACCACCCTGCCGTCGCTGCTGCTGCCCGACCCCCCGCTCCCCCGGCCGGTGCGTTGAGCCGGCCGATCGCCCTGGACCGGCTGGCCGCCGGCCTGGACGGCACGCTCCTGCTCCCCGGTACGCCCGGGCACGACGCCGCCCGCCGGCCGGCGATCCGTGGCCTGGTCGAGAAGGTGCCCCGGGCGGTGCTGCGCTGCGCGTCGCGCCGGGACGTCGTACGGGCCGTCGCCTTCGCCCGCGACCACGGCATGCCGTTCGCGCTGCGCGGCGGCGGGCACAGTTTCGCCGACCGCAGCAGCACCGACGGCCTACTCGTCGACCTCGGCGGGATGGACACGGTCGAGGTGTCCGGCGACACCGTGACGGTCGGGCCGGGCACCCGGATCGGCGACCTCGCCGGCCAGCTCGCCGCCACCGGGCGGCTGGTGCCGGCCGGCTGGTGCCCGACCGTCGGGATCGTCGGCGCCGCCCTCGGCGGCGGCTTCGGCCCGTTCTCCCGCCGGTACGGCCTGACCTGCGACCACGTCGTCGCCGCCGACGTCGTCCTCGCCGACGGGCGTACGGTGCGCGCCGACGCCGACCGGCACCCGGACCTGTTCTGGGCGCTGCGCGGCGCCGGCGGCGGCCAGTTCGGTGCGGTGACCTCGCTGGTGCTGCGGACCCGCTCCGCCCCGGCCGCCACGATGTTCGCGCTGACCTGGACCTTCGAGCACGCGGCGACGCTGGTCGAGAACTGGCAGCGGTGGGCGCCGGTCGCCGACGACACGGTCAACGCCGAACTGGTCGTGGCCGCCGGCGGGCTGCCGGGGTTGGCGCCGCTCACGGTGCTGTTCGGCGTGGTGCTCGGCGGTCCGGAGCGGGCCGAAGCCGTACTGCGCCCGTTCGAGGACCGGATCGGGGCGGCCCCGCTCCGCCGTACGGTGACCGCCCTGACCGGCCGGGAGGCGACGGTCCACGACTGGTACGCCGGCATGCCGTACGCGGGGCCGCCACCGCTCGCGCCCGGCCAGCGGCCCGGCCGGCGGGTGGTGCGGTCGGAGTTCTTCGACACCCCGCTGCCCCGGACGGCGATCGAGCGCCTGCTCGACCGGCTCGCCGCCGACCGGGTGGCCGGCCAGTACCGGGAACTGGAGTTCGTGCCCTGGCGGGGCGCCTACCGGCGGGTGCCGGCGGACGCGACCGCGTTCCCGCACCGGGAGGCGCTGTTCCTGCTCGAACACAACGCCGACGTGGGTCCGGACGCCGACGACCCGGCCCGGCGGGCGGTGCACGACTGGGTCACCGGCTCGTGGTCCACGGTACGGCCGTGGGGTTCCGGCGGGGTCTACCCCAACTACCCCGACCCCGACCTGGCCGGCTGGGCGACGGCCTACCACGGCGGCAACCTCGGCCGTCTCGCCGAGGTGAAGGCGAGATACGACCCGACGGACCTGTTCCGGTCCGCCCAGTCCGTACCGCCGGCCGGCGGGCCACCGCCGGTCGAGACACCCCGGGAGGCCACGTGGCCGCGGTGATCCACAAGACGGGCCGCGACGACGACCACGCGAAACCCGCGGCCGGGTCGTCGCCGGACGGTCCGGCCGACGGCACGCCGCTGCCCGAACTGGCGGACCTGGCCTGGCTGCGGCAGACGACCAAGCTCGCCCACACCAGCTTCTGGGCGGTGGCCCGGCGGCTGCCGCACCTGCTGCGCGAAGCGCTCGCCCTGGCCTGGGCGACCAGCCGGCGGGACACGGTGGCGTCGATCGGCCTGAACGTCACCGCCGGCGTGATGACCACGTTCGGGCTGCTGGCCACCAGCAACGTGCTGCGGGAACTCTTCGCGTCCGGCCCCACCCCGGACCGGGTACGGGCGGCGGCACCCGCGCTGGTCTTGGCGGCGCTGGCGGTGATGGCCCGCGGCGGCATGACGATCGCCGCCGGCTGGGCCCAGGGCCGGCTGCGGCCGCAGATCAACTACGAGGTGGAGTCGCGGCTGTTCGCGGCCACCACCGCGGTCGAACTCGCGGCCTTCGACGACGCCGGATTCGCCGAGGAGATGGACCGGGCCCGCGACCGGGGAATGGCCGAGGCCGCCGCCGTCGTCGACGACTCGGTCAACCTGGTCACCGGTGTCGTCGGGGTGCTGGCCACCGCCGCCGCGGTGACGGTCATCCACCCGGTGCTGCTGCCGTGCCTGCTGCTCGCCGCCGTCCCCGGGGCGGTCACCGCGGTCCGGATCGCCCGCCGGACCTACCTGAACATGCTGGCCCGGATCACCCACCGCCGTCGCATGTGGATGCTCGCCACCCTGATGGCCAACCGGAACACCGCCGCCGAGGTCCGCGTCTACCAGATGCGCGACTTCCTGCTCGGCGAGTACCGGCGGATCATGGCGATCGAGAGCGCGGCGGAGATGCGCCTCGTACGGTCGCAGACCACCACCCGGCTGGGCGGCGCCGTCGTCTCCGGCGTCGCGCTGTTCGCCGTGTACGCCGTACTCGCCGGGCTCCTCCTCGGCGACGTGATCGCCCTCGCCGCCGCCGCGACCGCGCTGATCGCCCTGCAATCCGCGCTCGCCAGCCTGCGTACCGCCGTGGCCTCGACCAACTCGCTGTACGAGGACGCGCTCTACTACCAGGACTTCCGCGACTTCCTGGACCGGGCGCGGCGGCACACCCGCGCGACCGGCAGCCGGCCGGTCCCGCCCTTCGAGACCATCGAACTCGACGAGGTGAGCCTGAACTACCCGGCGACCGACACCCCCGCCGTCGACCGGGTCAGCCTGACCCTGCGCCGCGGCGAGGTGGTCGCGCTGGTCGGCGAGAACGGCTCCGGCAAGACCACCCTGGCGAAACTCGTCGCCGGGCTGTACCGGCCGAGCGGCGGTGTCATCCGCTGGGACGGCACCGACACCGCCCTGCTCGACCGGCACGGCCTCGGCTCGCAGGTCGCCGTCCTGAGCCAGGACTGGTGGAAGTTCCCGTTCACCGTCACCCAGAACATCACCGTCGGCCGGCACGACCGCCGCCCGGACCAGCCCGGGCCGACGGTCGAGGCGGCCGCCCGGGCGACGGCGGCACACGACATGATCGTCGACCTGCCGTACGGCTACGACACCCTGCTCGACCGCGAGTTCAAGAACGGTCAGGACCTGTCCGGCGGGCAGTGGCAGCGGCTGGTCGCCGCCCGCGGCCTCTACCGCGACGCCCGGCTGCTGATCTGCGACGAGCCGTCGGCCGCCCTCGACGCGCGCGCCGAGCACGCGCTCTTCCAGCACCTGCGCCGGCATCCGGAGCGGACGATCGTGTTGATCACCCACCGGCTGGCCAACGTCCGGCACGCCGACCGCATCTACGTGATGCGCCGCGGCCGGATCGTGCAGCAGGGCAGCCACGACGAACTGGTCGGACGCGACGGGCTCTACCGCGAACTGTTCGAGCTGCAGGCCAGCGGATACCTGCCGCAGGACGGTCCGGCGGCACCCGCCGAGCACCGGCCCTGACCGGGCCGGGTCGGGCCGGTCAGACCGTCTCCCCCGCCGGCAGGCCCTTCCCGGTCTCCGGTGCGGCCCGGCCGGTCTCCGGGGCGGTGTCGTCCGGGTCGGGCGGGGTGCTCTCCGGCGCGGTGTCGGCCGCCTCCGGCGACGGGTCGGCGAGCTGCTCCCGCACGTAGTTCCACAGCACCGCGATCAGCGCGGCGACCGGCACGGCGAGCAGGCTTCCGACGATGCCCGCCAGGCTGCCCCCGAGGGTCACCGCCAGCAGGACCACCGCCGCGTGCAGGCCGAGCCCACGGCTCTGCAGGATCGGCTGGAACACGTTCCCCTCGAGCTGCTGGACCACGATGATGATGGCCAGCACGATCAGCGCGTCCGTCGGACCGTTCGACACCAGCGTGACGAGCACCGCGACGAACCCGGCGAACAGGGCGCCGACGATCGGCACGAACGCCGAGACGAAGGTCAGCACCGCCAGCGGAAGCACCAGCGGCACGCCGAGGATCCACAGGCCGAGGCCGATGAACACGGCGTCCAGCAGCCCGACGATCGCCTGGGAACGTACGAACGCGCCCAGGGTGTCCCAGCTCCGGGCGGCCACCACCGGAACGTCGAGGGCGAGCCGGCCGGGCAGCTGCCGGGTCAGCCACGGCAGGAACCGTGGGCCGTCCTTGAGGAAGAAGAACATGAGGAAGATCGCCAGCACGGTGGTGACCACGCCGTTGACGACGGTGCCGACGCCGGTGAGGGTGACGGTGATGATGCTGCCGACGCTGTCCTGGACACTGGCGATGGCGGTGTCGAAAGCCTGGGTGACCTGGTCGTCGCCGATGTTAAGCGGCGGGCCGGCGGCCCACTCACGCACCTGCTGGATGCCGGCGACCACCCCGTCGACCAGTTCGGCGGACTGCGACGCCACCGGCACCACGATCAGCACCACGGTCCCGGCCGCGACCAGGAGGAAGAGCACCGTCACGGCCGACGCCGCCAGGGCGGGCCGCCAGCCGTGCCGGCGCAGGAAGCGGGCCAGGGGCCAGGTCAGCGTCGTGAGGAGCAGGGCGACGACGACCGGCCAGATCACCGACCACGCCCGGGCCATGATCCACAGGGTCACCCCCGTCATCAGGAGGACCAGCAACATCTGCAGCGAGATCCGTGCGGACGCGCGCAGCGCGGCCTGGGTCTTCGCGGAACTCAGCGGGGCGGACATGGGAACACCCTAAACAGGTGCGGGTAGCGGTCCCACCAGCCGGCGCCCCTCAGCCGGGCGTCGCGTCGGCCGCCACCCGGCGGATCAGCTCGGCACGCGAGCCGATGTCGAGTTTGCGGAACACCCGGCCGAGGTGGAACTCGATCGTCTTCGGGCTGAGGAACAGCGCGGCGGCGACCCCCTTGTTGGTGCGCCCCTCGGCCACCTGCTGGGCGATCTGGAGTTCCTGGGGGGTGAGCTGGTCGCCGGCCCCGGCCGTCGCCCGCCGGATCTTCTCGCCGGTGGCGCGCAGCTCGCGCCGGGCCCGTTCGGCCCACGGCCCGGCCTCCAGCCGGTCGAAGATCTCGTGGGCCCGCCGGAGCTGCTCCCGGGCCGCCAGCTTGCGGCCGCCGCGACGCAGCCGCTCGCCGAAGCTGAGTCGGGTCCGGGCCAGCGCGTACGCGTCCGGCAGCGTCTCGTGCAGCGCCAGCGCCCGCCGGAACTCCGCCTCGTAGCCGTCGTCGTCGGCGAGCAGACCGGCGCAGCGGGCCGACAGGGCGGCACCCCAGTGCGGGCTGGGCCGGGCGCTCGGCCTCGGCCTCGATGCCGGCGGCCGAGACGACGGTCATGCCGTCGGCGCGGGTGGCGGCGTATCTCAGCAGTTCGGTCTTGCCGATGCCCGCCTCGCCGCGCAGCACCAGGGCCCGGCTCCGCCCGCCACGGGCCTGGTCCAGCAGCGCGGTGATCCGTTCCCGCTCGTCCCGCCGTCCGATCAGCACCCGGCCAGTATCCGCGGCGGGCCGGTGCCGGGGACTTCCCCGAAGAGTCGGTGATGTGACCGTGGCCGCCGTCGCCGACCCGGACGAATGCGTCGGGACCGGCTTCGTCCGGGCACCGTGCCCACACCGTTATTGATCCACAACGGACGTTTACTGGCTCCACAGTGGATCTGGGCTATGCTCCTCGCGGCCGTCCCCCGGGCAGCACGACATGCCCGCACCCCCGCCGACGAAGGACCGATACGGATGTACGACGCGATAGTGATCGGTGCCCGCTGCTCGGGCGCCTCCACGGCGATGCTGCTCGCCCGGCAGGGACACCGCGTGCTGGTGGTCGACCGGTCGACGTTCCCCAGCGACGTCATCTCGACGCACTTCCTCTGGCCGCACGGGATGTCGTACCTGAACCGGTGGGGGGTCCTCGACCAGGTGCTCGCGGTCACCCCGGCGCAGACCACGATCAAGGTGGTCAACGACGGTATCCCGCTGACCGGCTCGGTGCCGGTGGAGCTGCTGCGGGAATACTTCCGGGACCTGCACGGCGACGACACGGGCGTGGTGCAGAGCTACGCCTCGATCCGGCGCCGGGTGCTCGACCAGATCCTCGTCGAGGCGGCCGCCAAGGCCGGCGCCGAGGTACGCACCGGCTTCGCCGTACGCGAGCTGATCCGCGACGGCGACCGGGTCGTCGGCATCCGGGGCCGTACGGCCGACGGCGAGACGGTCGAGGAACGGGCCCGGATCGTGATCGGCGCCGACGGGCGGAACTCGTTCGTGGCCCGCACCCTCGACCTGCCCAAGTACGACGAGCGTCCGAAGTGCACGTTCGCGTACTGGAGCTACTTCTCCGGCTTCGATCTCGGCCCGGCCCAGCTGCACCGGCGCGGCCGGCTCGCGAGCGCGGTGGTGCCGACGAACTTCGAGCAGAACATGGTCCTGGTGTGGGGGCCGAGCGAGTGGTCGCGGGAGTTCCGGCGCGACGTGGCCGGCAACTTCCAGCGGGCGCTGGACTTCGTCGCCCCCGAGGTCGGCGAGGTGGTCCGCACCGAGGGGACCCGGGAGGAGCGGATCTACGGCACGCTGGACCAGGCCGGCTTCCTGCGGCCGCTGCACGGGCCCGGCTGGGTGCTCGTCGGCGACGCCGAGTGCTTCAAGGACCAGTGCACCGCGATCGGGATGACGCACGCGTTCCGGGACGCGGAGCTGGTCGCCGCCGCCCTGGGCAGGTGGCTGCGGGGCGAGGTGCCGGTCGACGAGGCGATGGCGGGCTACGAGAGCCGCCGGCGCAGCCAGAACGCGGCCGCCTACTACGACTACGTGTGCACGCTGGCGGAGATGCGGCCGTACCGGCACGACGAGTTGCAACTGTTCGTCGCGCTGCGCGGCAACCAGCAGGAGACCGACCGGTTCATCGCCACGCACGGCGACGTCGCGCCGGTCTCGGAGTTCTTCCAGGCGTCGAACCTGTTCCTGCTCAACGACGCCGCCAAGGAGTCCTCGGCCGGCCACGCGATCTTCGACGACTTCGCCGCGACGTCGCGGTCGTACCAGCAGAACCTCTTCGCCTGACCCCGGGAGACGTACCGTGACCACGCAACTGCACCAACGAGAAGACGGCGAGCTGATCGAGATCATCCTCGGGGCGGCCCGGCGCGGCGACGTCTCGGCCATGGCCGACACCGCCGCCGAGGTGTCCGAGATGACCCGCAACTGGGCGGGTCACATCCCCTGGGACGAGTTCCCGCTCCTCGACGGCGCCGACGACGAACTGGCCCGGGTCATCGCCGACCTGGAGGAGATGTGGGAGCCGGCGCACCTGCGCAACCCCGTCGACCCCGACGAGGAGTACGCGCTGGACAAGAACGCGTACGACTTCTACCGGCCGGCCGGGCGGAACCTGCTGACCCGTACCGAGGACTTCTACGGCTGGGTGGAGGCCCGCCGGCGGACCGAGACGTGGCAGTACTCGCGGGTGCTGGAGGCGGCGCCGAACAGCACCGCCCAGATCACCAACGACCTCGGCCGGCGCACCCGGGGGATCAACTTCAACTCGCAGGACTACCTGTCGTTCAACACCCACCCGGCGATCCGCGCCGCGGCGGAACAGGCGCTGCACGACTACGGGCCGCACAGTGCCGGCTCGCCGATGGTGCTCGGCAACACGCACATCTCCAACGAACTGGAGGCCGCCCTCGGTGACCTCGTCGGGCTGGAGCACGTGACGCTGTTCCCGACCGGCTGGGCGGCGGGCTTCGGCGCGGTCGTCGGCCTGGTGCGCCAGGAGGACCACATCCTGATCGACCGGCTGGCCCACTCCTGCCTGCAGCAGGGGGCCCGCGCCGCGACCCGCAACGTGGTGCGTTACGAGCACCTCAACGTCGAGGCGGTGCGCCGGCACCTGGTCGAGATCCGCGCCCGGGACACCCGCAACGGCATCCTCGTCGTCACCGACGGCCTGTTCTCGGTCGACGCCGACTGGCCGGACCTGGTCACGCTGCAACGGGTCTGCCGGGAGTACGACGCGACCCTGCTGGTCGACGTGGCGCACGACCTCGGCGCGATGGGTCCCGGCGGCACCGGCGTGCTCGGGCTGCAGAACCTGCTCGGCGAGGTCGACATCGTCATGGGGGCCTTCTCGAAGACGTTCTGCTCCAACGGCGGGTTCGTGGCGTCGAGGTCACCGGCCCTGAAGCAGTACATCAAGATGTTCGGCGGCTCGCACTTCTTCTCCAACGCCCTGTCGCCGGTGCAGACCGCCGTCGTGCTCGAGGCGACGAGGATCGTGCGGTCGCCGGAGGGGGACGCGCTGCGGGCCCAGCTCTTCACCGCCATCGACGCGCTGCGCGACGAGCTGACCACCCGCGGGCTGACCTGCATGGGCGAGCCGTCGCCGATCGTGCCGCTGCTGATCGGCAACGAGAAGCTGGCCCGCACCGCCAACCGGCTGCTGTTCGACCGGGGCGTACTGGCGTTCATGGTGGAGTTCCCGGTCACGCCGACCGGGTCGTCGCGCTTCCGGCTGCAGGTGCAGGCCAGCCACCGCCCGGAGGAGGCCCGCGAGGCGGCCCGGATCATCGAGGGTGCGATCGCGGACTCCCGGGCCTACCTGTCGAGCGCGTTCGGCAGCGCGCCGAGCTAGGCCCGCCGGCGCCCGCGGTGGTCAGGCAACCCCCGCGGGCGCCGGAACGACCTCCGTCCGCGTTGGTGGCGGCCGCTCCGGCACGTAATGTCGTCTCCTCGGCACCACCGCGGTGGCCCGGGACGACTGTGGGGCACCGGACCCACTCCTGGCGCGGGAGGGCCTGGAATGCAGCTGATCGGTCTGCTTGGCGGCATGAGCTGGCAATCGACCATGGAGTACTACCGGATCCTCAACGACCTGGTCCGGCAACGCCGCGGCGGCCTGCACTCCGCCCGCTGCCTCGTCTACTCGGTCGACTTCGCGGCCATCGAGGCGATGCAGGCCGAGGGGCGGTGGGACGACGCCGGCACCGTCCTGGCGTCGGCCGCCCGGGCGCTGGAGGACGGCGGCGCCGACTTCATCGTCCTGTGCACCAACACGATGCACCGGGTCGCCGACCAGATCCAGCGGTCGGTCACGATTCCGCTGCTGCACCTCGGGGACACCACCGCGGCGGCGGTGAAGGGGCGGCACATCCGGACGGTCGGGCTGCTCGGCACCCGGTTCACGATGGAGCAGGCGTTCTACCGGGACCGGCTGGCCGCGCACGGGCTCCGCGTCGTCGTGCCCTCGGCCGCCGACCAGAAGATCGTCAGCGACA
This sequence comes from Polymorphospora sp. NPDC050346, assembly GCF_040655695.1. Taxonomy (NCBI): domain Bacteria; kingdom Bacillati; phylum Actinomycetota; class Actinomycetes; order Micromonosporales; family Micromonosporaceae; genus Polymorphospora; species Polymorphospora sp. NPDC050346. Next base: position 17,766 of record NZ_JBFAKM010000023.1, read on the forward strand.
CCATCTACGACGAACTGTGCCTGGGCGTGGTCCGGCCCGAGTCCCGCGCCGCCTACCGGGAGATCATCGGGAAGCTCGTTGACGAGGGCGCCCAGGGTGTCATCTACGGATGCACCGAGATCGAACTGCTGGTCGACCAGAGCGACAGCGCCGTACCGGTGTTCCCGACCACGCGGCTGCACTGCGAGGCGGCGGTCGACCGCGCGACGGGACCGGGTCCGGTCCGGCGCCCCGAGCTGCCGTAGGGCGGACCGGTCAGGGCGGGCCGGCAGTGCTGCGCCGGGTGACCAGGATCGGCGCCACCCGCGACCCGACGGCCGGGCCGGCCGTCGGCCCGGCCTCGATCAGGTCGAGCAGGGCGGCCAGGCAGCGCCGGCCGACCTCGTCGAAATCCTGCCGTACGGTCGTCAGGGGCGGGAACATGTACTCGGCCTCGGGGATGTCGTCGAAGCCGACGACGCTGACGTCCTCGGGGACGCGCACGCCGCGCTCGTGCAGGCCGCGCAGCAGGCCGAGCGCGGTCTGGTCGTTGGCGCAGAAGACCGCGGTGGCGCCGGTGCCGTCGACGAGTCGGGCGGCCCGGTAGCCGCTGCGGGCGCTCCAGTCCCCGGCGACGACCGGCGGGACCGGGCGCCCGGCCTCCTCCAGCGCCGACCGCCAGCCGTCGGCGCGGTCGCGTGCCTCCAGCCAGTCGCCGGGCCCGCCGACGTGCCAGACGGTCTCGTGCCCGAGGTCGAGCAGGTGCCGTACGGCCAGCCGGGCGCCGGCGACCTGGTCGACGGAGATCGCCTGGATCTCCGACCCGACCGCAGACTCGACGGCCACCGCCGGCACGCCCCTGGGCAGGCTGTGCAGGGCGGCCGCGGCGGCGACCTGCGGGGCGATGACGACGACCCCGGCGACCGACTGCTCGGCCAGCACGTCCAGGGCGGTCACCACGCCGGCGTGGTCGAGCTGTTCGAGGGTGACGATGTTGACGCCGTACCCGGCGGCGCGGGCGGCCCGCTCGATCCCGAGCAGGGTCGCCGCCGGGCCGTAGAGCAGCGTGTCGAAACTGACCACGCCGAGGGTGCGGGGCCGGCGGCCGGCCAGCCCGCGGGCCAGCGGGTTCGGCCGGTAGTTCAGTTGCTCGACCGCGCGCAGGACCCGCTCGCGGGTTTCGGCGCGCACGTGCGGGTGTTCGTTGAGCACCCGGGAGACGGTCTGGTGGGACACGCCCGCCAGGCGCGCGACGTCGTGTATGACGACGGCCCGGCCGGGTGTCGACACCATCTGTTCTCCTCGGTTCGTCGTGCGATGGAAATCGGCCGTGGGTGGGCACGGTTCGCCCACCCACGGCCGGCGGTCAGCCGTACGCCTTCACCTCCAGCAGGCCGACCGATCCGGCTCCGCTCTCCAGCAGCACCCGCAGCCGGGTGGTGGACAGCGCCGGGAACGTCACCACGTTGTAGGCGTTGGCGGCGGTCGGGTAGCCGCTGGCGCCGGGTACGTCGGCGTACCCGCTGCCGGTCCAGTACTGCAACCGCCACGAGGCCGGCAGCCGTACGCCGCCGTTGTCGTCGAAGAAGTAGACCTGCGCCGACCGGAGCGTCTGCGCCGATCCCCAGGTCAGGTCGGCCCACTGCTGGCCCGTGTTGGGCCAGGTGCCCCAGCGCGGGTTGACGGTGTCGTTGGAGTTCGGTGGGTCGATGCCGTCGTTGAGGGCGGCGACGCTCTCCCACGGCGAGGTGTACGACGCCGACGGGGTCGCGGTGCCGGCGAGGTTGGCCGGGCCGGGGTCCGGGCCGCCACCGCCCCGGTTGAAGACCTTCACCTCGGTGAGTCCGGTCTTGTAGCCGGACGCGTGGGTGAACTGCACCCGCAGCCGGGTGGTGTTCACGGCGGTGAACCGTACCCGGTTGTGGTTGGCCTGCGGACTGCCGGGCGTCTTGACCTGGGCGGCGGCGTTGACGAAGGTGCTGCCGTTCCAGTACTGGACGTTGTACGACGTGGGCGCCCGGTAGCGGTTGGTGGCCCGGTCGTTGCGGAAGTGGAGCCACACGTCGTCGACGGTGCGGGACTGGCCGAACGACACCTCGTACCAGTCGGTGGTGTTCGGCGAGCCGTAGCTGCCCCAGATCGGTTCGTTGATCGGGAACCCGTCGACCGCCGCGCCGGTCGAGGTGCCCGAGGCGGTGTACGACGCGGAGACCGTGGCGCCCTGGGCCAGGTTCGGGGTCGTCGAGGTCAGGTCGGCGCCGGCCTTGGCGAACATGTCGACCATCCGGGCGCTGTTCTGGACCACGTTCTGCGGCGCCTGGAGGCCGGGTACGGCGGTGCTGTAGGTGGTGCCGCCGCCGGCCGGCAGGCTGACCGTGCCGGTCGCCGGGTTGTAGAGCACCCGGGTGATCCGGTCGACGGTGAAGGCGCGGGTGCCGTTGAGGTAGACCGAGTAGCCCTGCGGCACGCCGCTGTAGCGGGTGACGCCGTCGGCCGGGTCGTCCCAGACGATGCTCAGGTCCATGTTGCGGTAGCGCAGGTTGTTCACCGCGAAGTGCGACCAGTTGATGTTGATCGGGGACAGCTCGATCTGGGCGTCGGTGCGCGGCCGCAGGCCGGCGACGTCCTCGATGACGGTCCAGTTGCTGCTGCCCAGGATGTTGTGGTGGATCCAGGAGCGGTAGTCGATGTTGCGGGTGCCGGCGTTCCAGTTGGCCCAGAACTCGTTGGCGTCCGGCCACTGGGTGTTGCCGCCGACGTACTGCGCCCAGGCGTTCCAGTAGAGCAGCTTCTTGTAGTCCTCGGCCGACATCCACTGGTTGGGGTAGTTGCGCAGCACCGACGAGTAGAGCCGGAACTGCACGGTGGAGTTGATGGTGGAGAAGTTGTTGCTGCCGGGGAAGCCGGCCGCGGCGGCGGCGGCCTTGTCGCGCTGGTTGGCGGTGTAGAACGGGAACACCGGGTATTCGGCCGGGTCGGCGAACAGCCGCAGCGCCTCGCGGTACTGCGCGGTGTTCGGCATCAGCCCCACCGAGTACGGGTAGTAGTTGTTGATTTCCTTCCACGGCACGTGCGCGTTGGTGGCGACGTGCTTGTGCTCCAGCAGTTGCCGCGACGGGTTCCACAGCGTGTTGATGACGCCGTTGCGGATGCGGTCGGCCAGGGTCTGCATCTCGGCCGCCTTGGCGGTGTTGCCGAGCAGGGCGTACGCCTGCTGGGCGGCGACCGCCCCGCTCCAGACGTACGCGGTCTCGGCCCGGTCGAGCCGGCCGGCCCGCCAGTCGAAGGAGACCGCGTCGGCGTCGTTGCCGGTCAGGGCGCCCCAGTCGTACTCGATGACGCCGTTGTTGTTGGTGTCGTAGTAGGACAGTTGGCCCTTGGCGTCGCCCTCGGCGTAGCGGGCCAGGTTGCCGGCGATGGCCGGCTGGCCGCCGTGGATCTGGTAGCTGCGCCAGGCCGCCTCGGAGATGTACTGGGTGTAGGAGTTCGACCAGTTCTCCGGGTCGCCGGGGTTGTCCATGAACCGGCCGCCGCGCGAGGTCTGCCCGACCGACAGCCAGGGGCCGTACGAGTAGACCGGGTTGCGCAGGTATTTCAGGTCGTCGATGTGCATCGGCTGGGTCAGCGCGATGGCGTTGTTGTAGCCGGTGACGCCCTCGATCGACACCGGGAACTGGAAGTCCTGCCCGGGGATGTCGACGTCGAGGTAGTTGTAGCGCATCAGCCACCAGCGGTAGTAGATGTTCTTCTTGATGGCCGCGTCGGGCACGTCGATGTACGGGACGTTCTCCGCCCACCAGCGGTTGTAGTCGCGGACGTGGGTGGCGAACGCGGCGTCCGGGGCGTAGCCGCGGTAGGCGTTGTACTCGGTCAGCGACTGCGGGATCTCGTCGGTGACGAAGCCCATGACGACCTTGGTGGTGACGGTCTGGCCCGCGCCGACGGTGACCGACCGGTTGAGCCCGCCGCTGCTGACCGTGAACCCGTCGCCGGACAGCCGGGGCCGGATGGTGGTCAGGTTGTTCTTCACCTGCCGGCTGCCGGTCAGCTCGCTGCCGCTGCCGGTGGTGGCGTACGGCGAGGTGGCGCGCAGTTGCAGGGTGGTCGATCCGGTGCCGTTGTTGCGGATCGACAGGTTGGTGACGGCGACGTTGTTGTGGGTGATGAACTTGGTCATGTCGACCCGGACCGAGCCGCTGGTGTAGACGCCCTTCCAGTGGCTCGGCGACTGCCACCGCCCGCTGACCTGCTCGGCGAAGGTGCCGGGGGTGACGGTGACGGCGTACGCGTTCTGGCTGCTGATGTTGTCCCAGTAGGCGGTGTTGCCGCCGAAGCCGATGACGCCGGGGTTGTGGGTGTACATGTACAGGCCGCGGCCGCGGGTCATCAGCCACGTGCCGGCGGGGTCGTTGCCGGGCCGGGCGAGCAGCCGGTCCATCCAGAAGTCGGTGCCGGCGCTCTCGGCGTCGTAGATCGCCTGCATGGTGTTGCCGGTGTTGTAGCCGACCGGCGGGGCGGGGATCGCCGGGCCGGAGAAGGTGGGATAGCCGATTGTCTGGGCCGCCTGGGCGGCGGTCGCGGTGGGGACGGTCAGGGCGCCGGTGGTGAGTACGGCGGCCAGCGCCAGTGCCAACGGCCTCCGTACGGAGTCCACTGTGGATGGCATGGCGGCACCTCCAGGGGTGGGGGTGGGACGGGGTGGCATGCGGGTCGGGGCCGGCGGACGGGTGCGCCCGCCGGCCCCGGGCGGTCAGCTCTGGAAGGCCATCCACTCCAGGACGCCGGTGGACAACCCCGGCCTGGACGTGATCGACAACCGGAGCCGGGTGGTCGAGACGGTGTTGAAGGTGGTGACGTTGTACGTGTCGCCGGCGACGCCGCACGCCGACTGGCCGGGCACCGCGACGTACGAGCTGCCGTTCCAGTACTGCACCTGGCAGGAGGCGGGCAGGTCGATGCCCTGGTTGTCGTCGAACCAGTAGGCGGCGACCCGGTTGATCGAGCGGGCCGACGGCCAGGTGTACTCGATCCACTGGGTGCCCTGCTGCGGCCAGTTGCCGTACGCGAGGTTGCCGCGGTCCTGCGAGTTGGTCGGCACTCCCCCGTTGTTGATCGCGGCGAGGCTCTCCCAGGCCGAGACGTGCGAGGTGCTGGCGGTGGCGGACGGGGCCAGGTTGGTGCCGGACGGCGGCTGGCCGGGGCCGCCGGGGCCGGGGTTCGGCGGCGGGCCGGTCGTGGTCTGGACGACCTTCTGCATGGTGCCGTCGGCGTTGAAGTAGAGCCGGTCGACGGCGACCGAGCGGCGGAAGTTACCGCCGCCGGGGGCGTTCGCGTTGTGGTAGACCATGTACCACTGGCCGTTGAACTCCACCACACCGGCGTGGTTGGTGGTCGACGAGACCTGGTCGAGCACGACGCCGCGGTGGGTCCACGGGCCGAGCGGGTTGGTCGCGGTGGCATACCGCTGGCAGGCGTAGTTGGAGTTGGTCACGCAGCCGTTGGTGTCGTTGGCGGCGTAGATCATGTAGTAGAGGCCGTTGCGCTTGAACATCCACGGCGCTTCCCAGAAGTTGGTCAGCCCGGTCGGGGTGACCACCGCCCCGTCCAGCTCGATCATGTTGGACTTCAGCTTCGCGGCCCGGGGACCCCAGTAGCCGCCCCAGTAGATGTACGCCTGACCGTCGTCGTCGGTGAAGACGGTCGGGTCGATGTTGAGCCCGGACGAGTTCGGGGTGCTGTCGCTGATCAGCGGGCCGCCCTTGGCGTCGGTGAACGGGCCGAGCGGGCTGTCGCCGACCGCGACGCCGATGTTCATCCAGCCGGGGCCGTTGCCGTTGATCGAGGTGTACCAGTAGTAGCGGCCGTTGCGCTCCTCGACCTCGCTGGCCCAGGCGTCGGCGCCGGCCCACGGGAACGTGCCGATGTTGGCGCGGACGCCGCGGTCGGTCCAGTTGGCGGCGTCGGTCGAGGAGAAGACCCGCCACTCGCGCATCACGAAGTTGTTGACGCCGGTCGCGGCCTCGTCGCGGCCGGCGTAGATGTACATGGTGTTGCCGACGACCAGCGGCGCCGGGTCGGCGGTGTAGATGTTGGTGACGATCGGATTGGCGGCGTGGGCCGGCAGGACCGGCGCGGCGAGGGCCGCGACCAGGGCGGCGGTCAGGGCCGTGGCACCGGCCCGCCGGCGGGTACGTCTGGCGGTGGGGGAAGTGGGCATGCGCGGCACCTCTCGTGGGGCACGGACGCGGGAGGGTGGGGCACCCCACGGCCACCGGGCGTGGCCGTGGGGTGCCGGTCGGTGCGGGTCAGTAGCCGTAGCGGTTCTTCAGGTGCCGCCACCAGTCGCGCAGCATCCACCGGTCGAAGTCGGTGATCGAGCTGGCACTGCCGGCACGCATGAGGAACCCGCCTACTCCCGACGGGGTCCAGTCGTAGAAGTCGTCCAGACCGAAGGTGTGGCCGATCTCGTGGAGCAGGATCGTCATGTTCTCGGTGTTGAGGTTGTTCATGTAGTACTCGCGGCCCATCCGCTGGCCCCAGTCGCCGCCGGCCCCGCCGCCGAAGCCGTCGGTGAGCCACAGCGACTGGTCGTAGTGCCGGGAGGCCCCGCCCGGGCAGTTCGGGTACTGGCCGTTCTGGTTGAAGAACCGGCCGCAGGGCTCCGAGCACTGCGGGGCGTTCTCCCGGATGTTGTTGACGTAGATGTCGACCGAGTTGTCCGACCACTGCAACTGGGCGCGGTTGCGTACGGCCCAGCCGACGACGCGGATCGGTACGTCGTTGTACGGCCAGGCGTTGTGGCCGACCATGACGTCCATCCACTTCTTGTACTGGCGGGCGAGGGTGGCGTGGATCTGGTCGCGTTGCGCGGCGGTCACCGACGCCGACGAGTCCCAGCGGACGCAGAAGTTCAGGTAGCCACCGTTGGCCATGACCTGGTCCCAGCCGTAGTTGCGGAACCCGTACAGGTTGCCGTTGTTGTAGGTCTCCTCCTGGTGCCGCCAGACCTGGTCCAGGGGGGTCACCAGGTTGGCCGGCGGGTTCCACCCGCTGGACGGCGGCGGCGTCGTGGGGCCACCCGGCCCGTTGGCGTGCGCCTTGACCTCGAGCAGCCCGACCGATGCCGTACCGCTCTGCAGCACCACCCGCAGCTGCGTGGTGCTGACGGCGTTGAAGGTGACGAGGTTGTAGCGGTCCCGCAGGATCGGGTAGCCGCTGGCGCCGGCGACGTCGACGAAGCCGCTGCCGTTCCAGGACTGCACCCGCCAGGAGGCGGGGAGCCGGACGCCGCCGTTGTCGTCGAAGAAGTAGACCTCGGCGGCGCGGATGGTCTGCGGGCTGCTCCAGGTCAACTGGACCCACTGCTGGCCGGTGTTGGGCCAGGTGCCCCAGCGCGGGTTGACGGTGTCGTTGGAGTTCGGCGGGTCGATGCCGTCCCTGATCGCCGCAACGGACTCCCACGGCGAGGTGTAGGACGCGGTCGCGGTCGCGGTCCAGGCCAGGTTGTCACCGGGTACGGCGTGGGCGACGCCGGTCCCGACCACCCCCAGCCCCGCGGCCACGGTAGCGGCGAGCAGTCCGGCCAGGGCCGGTGCGAAAGTACTTCGCCATCGGCTTCTCACGGGATCCTCCTTCATGGATGAAGATCGATATATGGAACCCGGATCCGCCCTCTCATCCGTGGAGCCGCCTGGGAGGGTGAGCCGGGAGTGTTACCTCCTGAACGCGCCCGGAGACGACCCCCGGACGTGGCCGCCGCGACCGTCGGCCCGGGCCGACCCCGCTGGCGACGTCACGACCATGCGGCCACCTCACTTCGCTCGGTCACGGCACCCCCGCACACCTCTACGCAGTGAGCACCATCACTGCGGTTGACCGCCACAATGGCCTACGAAAACCTTTTCGGCAAGATGGCTCCTGTGTTACGCACAGGTCACGACAGGTTGATCTGCACGTTGACCACCAGGCATAGAATCTCTTCAGACTCCGAAAAGAAAACCGAAAGGATTTCGGTGGGCAGGAAACCTTCGCAGAACGTGACGCTGAGCGACGTGGCCCGGCTGGCCGGCGTCTCGGTCGCCACGGCGTCCAAGGCGCTGAACGCCCGGGCCCAGGTGGCGCCGGCCACCCGGCAGCGCGTCCTGCAAGCCGCCGCCGAACTGTCCTTCCAACCCAACGCCCTCGCCCGCGGGCTCATCTCCGGCCGCACCCGCACCATCGGCCTGCTCACCGACGAACTCGGCGGACGCTTCTCCATCCCGATCCTGCTCGGCGCCGAGAACGCCCTGGGCAACGAACAGATGTCGGTGCTGCTCTGCGACGCCCGCGGCGACGCCATCCGGCGCCAGCACTACATCCGTACACTGCTCGCCCGCCAGGTCGACGGGTTCATCGTCGTCGGCGACAGCAACGACCTGCGCCCGTCGCTCACCCCCGAGATCCCGGTCCCGGTCGTCTACGTCTACGGCGAGTCCACCGACCCGTCCGACCTGTCGTTGCTCGCCGACGACGAGGGCGGCGCCCGGCTCGCCATCGAACACCTCGTCGCCCTGCGCCGCCGCCGCATCGGCCACATCACCGGCCCGCAGAGCTACCGGGCCGCCCGCGACCGGGTCGTCGGAATGCGCAAGGTCCTCGCCGAACACGGGCTGCCGCTGGCCGGCGGTGAACCCCTCCACGGCGAATGGTCGCAACGGTGGGGCCGGCACGCCGCCCGTACCCTGCTCGCCACCGACCCCGACCTCGACGCGATCTTCTGCGGCAACGACCAGATCGCCGCCGGAGTCACCGAGACCCTGCACGACCTCGGCCGCCGGATTCCCGACGACGTCGCCGTCGTCGGCTACGACAACTGGGAGGTGCTCGCCGCCGACTGCCGGCCGCCGCTGACCACCGTCGACCTCAACCTCCAGCACCTCGGCGCCACCGCGGTCACCCACCTCTTCGCCGCCCTCGACGGCAGGCGCCCGTCCGGCGTGATCCGCCAGCCCTGCCGGCTGGTCGTCCGCGAGTCGACCGGGCCGGCCGCCCACCGCTGACAGGTCCTCCGGCCCTGGTCGCCCCGGCCGCAAGGGGTCAGCGTGGACACATGGAGAGTCGCGCGAAGGGCCGGCCGGAGGCCCGGTGCCCGATCCGGCCGGGCGAGCCGTGCACGCTGTGCCAGCTCGACGTCACCGGCCCGCAGGACTGCGGCCTGGTCTATCTGGTCATGCACGACGACGAGCTGCGCGAGGGCCTGCGCCGGATGTCCGTCCCCGACGCCGCCGACCGATGACCCGAGCACCGACGGCCGGCTTCGGTGATCGTCTGCTGTTCCGCCGTCAGCTCTCGGCGCGTCGAACGGGTACACAGCAGACGATCATGGTCGGCGGGGAGTGGCTCATGGACGGGCGGTAGCGGTGGCCCCGGCCAGGCGGGTCAGGGCGGCGGCGCGGACCTCGGCCGTTTCGATCGGGTCGTCGCGCAGGTGACACAGCCGTTCGCGGGTCGTGTCGGTGAGCGGCGCGTGCCGGGCGGCCAGCAGCCGTACGCCGGCTTCGCAGTCCCACAGCCCTTCCACGAGGCAGCGTGACGCTCCAGCCGGATCCAGCGCCACCCACGCCCTGAGATAGTCGGATCGCTCGAACGAGTGCGGGCTGAACCGGCACCTCGAGCGTGTTCTCGAACTCGTTGTCGTGGTCGGACTGCTCGGCCGGGGCGGTGAACAGCCGGTCGGCGATCGGTTCGGCCGGCATCTCCAGGTCGCGGACCAGCCGGGCCAGGTACACCGCCCAATCGTCCACCTGCCAGTCCCAGCGGTGGTCGCGTCGCAGGCAGTGGGTGATCAGGTCGGGTGCCGCCGGATCGGCCATGGCCCGCAGGGCGCCACGGCCGAGGCCCCGTTGCAGGGCGCCGGCGAGTGTCCGCCTACCGGCGTAGCGCCACGTGTCGGTGCTGTCGTCGGTGTCGTCGCTCATCGGCGGCAAGTGTGCGACGGGTCGCACCCGGCGCGCACCGGGTTTCCGGTCGGACCGGCCGGCAGGTATAAAGATCCTCGAACACGGTTTCCGTTTTCATTTTCGATTGGAGGTCACCCCGCCATGCCGCCGACACCCGCCGCGCCGACCGAGGTCGGCGGCACCCCCCTGCCCACCCAGCGCCGCCGGGCGGGCACCGCACGCCCCGGCCCGCCGCCCGGCCGTACGGCGCTCGGGGTGGCCGTCGCGGTGCTGGCCGTCGCCCTGCTGGTGTCCGTACTGCTGGCCATCGGGCTGGGACCGGCGAACGTCGCACCGGCCGACACCGCCCGCTACCTGTGGGCGGCGCTGACCGGCGGCCGGATCACCGCCGACGAGGTCGCCACCTACCAGATCGTGTGGCAGATCCGCACCCCGCGGGTGCTGCTCGCGGCCCTGGTCGGGGCCGGCCTCACCGCGGTCGGGGTGGCCGTGCAGGCAATGGTGCGCAACGCGCTGGCCGACCCGTTCGTGCTGGGCATCTCCTCCGGCGCGTCGGTCGGCGCCGTCGCGGTCACCGTCACCGGCGGGCTGGCGGTGTTCGGGATCTACGCGATGTCGGCCGGCGCGTTCCTCGGTGCGCTGCTCGCCTGCGTCCTGGTGTACGCCGCCGCACGCGGGCCGGGCGGCATCGCGCCGCTGCGGCTGGTGCTGACCGGGGTGGCGATGTCGTTCGGACTCCAGGCGGTGATGAGCGTCATCATCTACCTGGCCCCGAACAGCGAGTCGACCAGCACCGTCCTCTACTGGACGATGGGCAGCTTCGGCGCCGCGACCTGGGGCGCGCTGCCGCTGCTGGCGGTCCTGGTGCTGGGCTGCGTCGCCGTCCTGCGCCGGCACGCCCGGTCGCTGGACGTGCTGGCGCTCGGCGACGAGACCGCGGCGAGCCTCGGCGTGCACCCCGACCGGCTGCGCAACGGCCTGCTGCTGCTCACCTCGGTGGTCACTGGGGCGATGGTCGCGGTCAGCGGGGCGATCGGTTTCGTCGGCCTGGTCATGCCGCACGTCGTACGCATCGTCGCCGGCGCCGGCCACGCCCGGGTGCTGGCGGTCGCGCCGCTGGCCGGCGCGGTCTTCATGGTCTGGGTCGACCTGGTGTCGCGGACCCTCGTCGCCCCGCGCGAACTGCCGCTCGGGGTCATCACCGCGCTGGTCGGCGTACCGGTGTTCGTCACGTTGCTGCGCCGCCGCGGCTACCTGTTCGGGGGGCGTTGAGATGGACCTCGTCCTGTCCGGGCTGACCGTGACCGTCGACGGCCGGCACCTCGTCCACGACCTCTCCCTCGACGTCGCCGAGGGACGCGTCGTCGGCCTGGTCGGCCCGAACGGCAGCGGCAAGTCGACCGCGCTGCGCTGCGTCTACCGGGCGCTGCGGCCCAGCGGCGGCGTGGTCCGCGTCGGCGGCGAGGACCTGGCCGCGATGCCGATGCGGCGCAGCGCCCGCACCGTCGCCGCCCTCACCCAGGAGGGCGGCGCCGACCTCGACTTCACCGTCGAGGAGGTCGTCGCCCTCGGCCGAGCACCCTACCTGCGCGGCAACCAGGCGCTCGGCACCGCCGACCGGGAGCTGTGCGCGACGGCGATGGCGCGCCTCGACGTGGCGCACCTCGCCCGCCGCGGGGTGCTCACCCTGTCCGGCGGCGAGCGGCAGCGGGTCCTGGTCGCCCGCGCCCTGGTCCAGCAGCCCCGGGTCCTGGTCCTCGACGAACCGACCAACCACCTCGACGTACGGCACCAGATCGGGCTGCTGTCGCTGCTGCGCGGCTGCGGGCTGACCGTCCTCGTCGTCCTGCACGACCTGAACCTCGCCGCCGCGACCTGCGACCGGATCGGTGTGCTTTCGCAGGGCCGGCTGGTCGCCGCCGGCACCCCCGACGAGGTGCTGACCGTCGACCTGGTCCGCGACGTCTTCGGCGTGGACGCGACCGTCGTGCCGCATCCGCGCACCGGCACCCCGCAACTGCTGTACTCGCTCACCCCGCAAGGAGGAACCACCCCGTGACATCCAGGACAACCCGCTCCGGGCTCGCGCTCGGCGTACTCGTGACCCTGCTCGCCACCGGCTGCGGCGCCGAGGTCGCCGACAGCGCCGGGACGGCCGCGACGGTCACCGTGCCGCGCTGCGGCGAGGAGGTCGAATACCGTACGCCGCAGCGTGCGGTCGCGTACGAGGGCGGCAGCGCCGACAAGCTGTTCGCGCTCGGGCTGACCGACCGGGTGCACGGCTACGTGATGCCGCCGGCGAACCCGCCGGTGACCGAATCGCCGTGGGCGGCCGACTACGCCAGGGTCGAGATGCTCAGCGACGACCTTCTCAACAAGGAACTCGTCGTCGACGCGAGGGCCGACCTGGTGGTGGCCGGCTGGAACTCCGGCTTCAGCGACCAGCGCGGCATCACCCCGCGGATCCTCGACCAGCTCGGCATCCAGAGCTTCATGCACAGCGAGAGCTGCTTCAACTACCCGAACTTCCCGCAGCGGCTCAGCCCGTTCGAAGGGCTCTACAGCGACCTCGAACGCCTCGGCGCGATCTTCGGCGTACCGGAGCGGGCCGGCACCGTCGTCGCCGACCTGAAGGCGCGGGTCGCGGCGGTACAGGCGCGGGCGCCGCAGGGCGACCCGGTACCGGTGTTCCTCTACGACTCCGGCACCGACCAGCCGTTCACCGCCGGTGCCCAGGTCCCGCCGACCGACATCATCCGGATCGCCGGCGGTCGCAACATCTTCGCCGGCCTCGACGCCCGCTGGACCCAGGTCGGCTGGGAGGCGGTCACCAGCGCCCAGCCGAAGGTGATCATCATCCTGGACTACGGCGACCAGCCCGCCCAGGAGAAAATCGACTTCCTGCGGACGTCGCCGCTGACCCGTGAACTACCGGCGGTACGCGACAACCGGTTCTTCGTCCTCGACTACAACGAGGGAATCAGCGGTCCGCGGAATGTGGACGGTCTGGAGAAGTTCGCCGACTACCTGCGCACGCTGCCCTGACCTCCATCGTGGACACGGCGACGAGGGACGCCGTCCCCGGGGACATGCGGATGGCCGGGCAGCTCTGGCCGGTGCTGCTCGCCTCGGCGGTCGGGCTGCTGCCGTACACGGTCTTCAGCACCTTCCTGGTGCCGATCGCCGACGCCACCGGCGGTGGCGAGGCGGCCGTCGGTGGCCTGCGCGGCCTCGGCGGCCTCGCCGCCCTGGCCGTCGGTACGGCGTTCGCGCCGCTGATCGGCAGGCTGCCGGTGCACCTGTCGGCGGCCGGCGCCCTGCTGCTGCTCGCCGTCTCGTCGCTGCTCGGCGTGGTCGGCACGTACGCCACCATCGCCGCCTTCTGTGTCCTGGTCGGCGCCGCCACCGCCGTCCTCAACCCGGCGCTGACGACGGCCGCCGCCGACCGGTACGGCGACGGGCCGGCGGCGGCGCGGGCCGCGACCCTGGTCACCGCCACCCAGTCGATGACCGCGATGCTGGCCGCCCCGGTCATCGCGGTCCCGGCCCTGTGGTGGGGCTGGCGCGGCGACCTGGTCGCGACGGCGGTCGTCGCGGCGCTGCTGGCGGCGGCGTTCCTGTGGCACGGCCGGGGCCGGGCGGTCCCCGCCGCCCGGCTCGGCTACGTCGCCACGTTCCGGGCGCTGGCCGCGGTGCCCGGGGCGCGGGCGCTGCTGCTGGTGGCGTTGCTGCGGACCGCCGCGTTCATGGGCTACCTGGCCTATCTGGCCGCGTTCTACGACAGCCGGTTCGACCTGTCGCCGGGCTGGTTCGCGTTCGTGTGGACGCTCAGCGGCGCGTCGTTCTTCCTCGGCAACCTGATCACCGGCCGGTTCGCGAACGCCGGCGGGGACGGCCGGCCGAGGCGGCTGCTGCTGGCCGGGCTGGCGGTCGCCGTGGCCGCCATGTTCGGTGTCTTCCTCGCTCCGACGCTGCCGGTCGCCCTGGTCTGCACCGCCGCGCTCGGCGCCAGCCACGCGGTCGTCGCCGCCTGCGTGGTCAGCCTGCTGGTCCGCCGCTGCGGCGCGCAGCGCGGCCCGGCGCTGAGCCTGAACGCCGCCGGCATGAGTCTCGGCGTCTTCGTCGGGGCAACGGCCGGCGGAATCGGCCTGGGCGCGGGTGGCTACCCGGGGGCGGCGGTCGCGCTCGCCGGCCTCACCGCAGTCGCCCTGGTCGCCGCCGGGTACGGCGTACGTGTCGGTGGTGGACGGTACGGTTCCGTGCCGCGACGGCACCGATGGACGACGCCCACGACATCGCGGCGGCCCTACGCGGAACCACCCTCGACGGGCATCCGGTGGAAGCGGGCCTCGGCGGCACGTTCCTGGTCGACGACATCGATCCCGACCGCATCCTCGAATCCTGGCGGGCGGCCCGGGCGGCGCTGCCGGTCACCGGCCGGTGGCCAGTGATGATCATGCGGGACCAGCTGTACCACGAGCCGGACGCCCGGGAACTCGCCGACCTGGACCGGGCCGCCCGGACGCTGGACCCGTGGACCATCTACCGACGTCGGACACACGACGAGCCCGTCACCGTCGAGCGACTGGCCAGCCAGGTGAGCAGCCTGCTCGGCGCCGAGGCGGCCCGGGAGATCTTCGCGTCGAAGGTCCCGATGTGGACGCGGCGGACGGCCGACCGATGGATGTACGACAGGTTGCTGGCCGATCCGCCGCTTCTGGAACGGCGCCTGCGCGGCTACGAACACCTGATCGGAACCCGGTGCTGGCATCCGGTACGCGACCCGCAACTGGTGCTCCTGCCGACCACCACGCAGTGGCTGACGCCGGCCTGGAGCAGCTACTTCGGCTTCTACGGACGCCCGGACGGGCAGGGTGGACTGGCGGCGGCGATCCGGCAGTGGGAGCAGCGGTGGGGAGCGGCGTTGGTGGCGTCGTGGGGCACGATGCTGCAGTTCGTGGTCGCCCGCCAGCCGGCTCCCGGTGATCAGGCCTGGGAACTCGCCGGGCAACTGCTGGCCGTCGGCGACAACCTGCAGGTGAGCCAGTCGGTGCTGGCGATCGTGGTGTCCCGCAGCGACGCCTGGTTTCTTCACGACCGGCCGTGAGGACCCGGGTGCCTCTCGGCACCCGGGTCCGGTGTCACGACGGGCTTACCGCTGGGCCGCCCAGAGGATGGCGCGGCCGAGCTGCGGGTGCAGGCCCTTGGCGTGCAGTCGCCAGGTGGGGTCCGTACCGAAGAGCACGACGCCGTTGCCGGCGGCGGTCTCGGTGCGGACGATGCTGGCCTGGCCGGCCGCGGCGGCCGGTCCGTTGGTGCCGGCGGCGTTCGTGCCCCACCAGCCGGCGACCAGCGGGTCGGCGCCGTACGCCTGGTCGACGATGGCGCCCGCGCCGAGGTTGGTGAACCAGACCGGCTGGGCGACGAACGAGTGCGGCAGGGCGCCGGAGGTGACCGGTCCCCCGTTGTTGACCACGTTGACGACGCCGCTGGCCAGGCTCTGGCCGGCGGTGGCGGTGAGGGTCAGCAGCCCGGCGGCGTTGCTGAACGCCGCGCCGGCGGTGTCGATGCCGACCACGCCGCCGCCCCGGGCGAGGAACGCGTCGAGCGCCGCCCGGTTGTCCGCGGTCAGGGTCGCGACGTTGAGGGTGCCGCCGACGAACAGCACGTCGATGTCGGCGGTCAGCGTCGTGGCCAGGGTCGCGGCGGTCACCGGGCGGGCGTCGAAGCCGTTGTCGAGCAGCGTGTCCCGTACCTCGACCGAGCCGACGTAGCCGACGGCGACCTTGTCGAGCAGGGTTCCGCTCCAGCCGGCCGGGGCGGCCGCGAAGTTCACCCGGTGCCGGCGGATCTCGGCGTGGACGAGCCGGCGGTTGGTCGGGGTGTGCGGTACGACGACGGAGCCGTCGGCGAGCCGGTACACCGGTACGCCCTGGGCCAGCAGCGCGTTGACGGCGAGCAGGTCGGACGCGTCCTGGATGTCGAGGTGCAGGTCGGGGGTGCCGCCGGGCAGGGTGCCGGGGGCGCTGCCGTCGTACGTGCGCAGCAGCGGCACGTCGGGCAGTTCGTCCCACAGGGTGTCGACGGTGGCGCCCCAGGTCAGCCCCTGGCTCCAGGCGGCCGGGCCGGCGTAGAGGTCGGCGACCCGGTCGGTGAGGTCGATGCCCGGTTCGAGCAGGGAGTTGACCAGGCCACGCTTGGGCTGGTGCAGGTCGATGACGTACGTGCCGGCCGGGTAGGACTTGCCGCCGGCGGTGAAGCCGTCCTGGGCCCGCCAGACCCGGCCGCCGCTGCCGATGAGCAGGTCGACGAGGCGGGCGGCGGCCGGCTCGGAGCGCTGGCCGGCACCGGTCGGGATGACGTACGAGCGCGGGAACTCGGTGTTGTAGTTGTCCTCCGGGCCCCAGCCGGGCACGTAGCCGTCCGGGATGTCGCGCAGCGGTTCACCGGCCCAGCCGCGCCGGTAGACCTCGGCCTGGTCGTGGATGACCTGGGTGCGGTTCTCCTCGATGTAGCGCAGCGAGGTCTTGATCGCGACCTCGTGCACGTCGGTGTTGATGCCGGAGCGGCGGACCCGTTCGGCCGGGGTGAGGTTGCCGCGCGGGTTCAGCGGGGCCTCGATGGTGTACGGGATGCTGCTCTGCAGCAGCGCGAACGACGGCACGTAGATCGGCGGGAAGTCGTCCCAGACGCCGGGGGCGTCGTCGCGGAACGGGATGCGGGCCCGCTGCGTCTCGGCGTACCCGAGGTCGCGCAGGTCCTCCTCGATCGCCAGCGCGTTCGGCAGGGCGTGCTTGATGAACAGGTCGTACTCGTTGTTGACGTTGTGCGGCGGGGTGCTCGGGTGCAGCAGCGTCGGGGAGACGTAGCCGTGCAGGTCGAGCGTGATGATCGGCTTGGCGTCGACGGTCAGCTCGCGGATCAGGTTCGTCTCCGGCTGCGAGACGATGGTCAGGTCGCGGTTGAGGTCGTAGCCGGCGGCGTTGGCGCGGGTGCCGGCGATCCGGCCGTCCGGGTTGGCGGTGACGTTGAAGACCAGCCGGTTGCGCTTGAGCAGGTCGGCGACCGCCGGGTCGGTGCTGGTGGCGAACTCCTCGATGACCCGCAGCGCGGCGTCGGTGCCCTCCCACTCGTTGCCGTGGATGTTGGCGTTGACGAACAGCGGGGTCTTGTACTCGGCGAGCAGGCGGGCGTTCGTCCGCGCCTTGACCGGCTCGTCCTCCAGCCAGCGCTTCCACTGCTCCTGCTGCTGCGCCTGCGCCCTGGTCTCGGGCGCGGTGACGGTGACGACGTACAGGTCACGGCCGGCGACGGTCTTGCCGGCGACCCGGGCGGAGACCAGGTCGCTGTCGGCCTGGAGCGCGTTCAGCTTCGGCGCGATCTCGTCGTAGGGGACGACACCGATCGGGATGGACGCGTCGTTCGGGTCGTCCGGCCACACCGGCAGGACGTTCTGGCGCGGGTACGCCTCGACGTGGGCGAGCTGGACGGGCTGCGGCGGTACGGCCGGCAACGCGGTCGCGTTCGCCGGGCCGGTCCAGACCGCGGTCCCGAGCAACGAGGCGCCGACCGCGACCGCGGCCAGCCTCGTCAGATGTCTTGTGGACATGAAGGATTGGTCTCCTTGCGAAATGGGTGTGCGCGCAGGCAGACGCCACCGCAGGGCCGGAGACCTGCGGGGTCGGGATACGCCTCTGGGCGTACGGGAAAAGGGGAAGCCGGCGTCGAACGCTAGGGTCGACAGGCCGCGCTGGCAACGCGCAGGAGGTCGATGTGACCCCGCTTGGTGAGGAGAGCGCTTCGCACGAAGTGGATCTTTGATCAACGACGGCGCGCTGTCAATGCCCCGCCACCGCACGGTGACGGCCACCACCCGCCGGACAAGCCGCCGGCACCTGCGGAAACGGCACGAAACCGCAGGTCAGGGGCCGTCGGTGGAAGCGGTGCGGATGGCCGGCTCTCGATCCCAGATGTTGGATCGACCGACATGACCTCCGGCACTGGGCAGGTCAGGTCGGGTGTGGAAGGCTCCAGCCGGTGACCCTGCCATCGATCGGCTCGACCACGACCTCCCCGGGACGGCGCCGGAACGCCGGCCACACCACCGTCGGGGGGCCCGGTTGAGGTTCCGCGTCCTCGGCCAGCTCGAAGTCACCGTCGACGGGCAGGCGGTGCCGCTGGGATCGCCGAAGCAGCGGACCCTGCTCGCCGCGCTGCTGGTCGACCACGGCCGGCTGGTCACCGTCAACCGGCTGGTCGACGCACTGTGGGAAGACCGTCCACCCGCGACCTGCCGGGCCCAGATCCACGCCCACGTGTCGGCCCTGCGCCGGCTGCTCGCCGCCGGCGGTCAGCCGGACCTCGTCGACACGGTCGCCGACGGATACGTCCTGCGGATCCCGCCCGGCGGCAGCCTCGACCTGGACTCCTTCGACGAACACGCCGCACAGGCCCGGCGGCTGGCCGGGCAGGGCCGGCACACCGACGCGATCGTGGTGCTGCGGGCCGCGCTGGCGCTGTGGCGCGGTCCCGCCCTGGACGGGCTCACGGCGCGCTTCGCCCGGCAGGTGTCGGCCGGCCTGGACCGTCGCCGGCTGCACGCGGCGGAACTGCTCGCCGCCGCGCACCTCGCGACCGGACGCGAGGCCGAGATCGTGCCGGAACTGACCGCGCTCTGCGCCGCGTACCCGCTGCACGAGGGGCTGCGGGCCCAGCTGATGACCGCGCTGCACGCCACCGGCCGCACCGCCGAGGCGCTCGCCGCGTTCCGGGAGGGGCACCGGCTGGCAGCGACCGAGCTGGGCATCGAGCCCGGCGAGCGGCTACGGACGGTGCACGAGGCGATCCTGCGCGGGCTGCCCACGGCACCACGGAAGGTCCCGCCGGCCGCGCAACCCGATCCGCCGGCCGAACCCCCGGCCCCGGCGGGCGACGCCCCGGTGCCGCGCTTCCAGCTCCCCGGTGACGTGGCCGCCTTCGTCGGCCGCGCCGACGTGCGGGAGGCGGCACTGGACCGGCTCGCCACCGCGGGGTCCGGGCCGGTCACGCTGCTCGTCACCGGCCCGGCCGGGGTGGGCAAGACCGCCTTCGCCACGCACCTCGCGCACCGGTCCCGGCCGTCCTACCCCGATGGTCAGCTGTACGTCAGCCTGCGGCACGCCGACGCGACCCCGGTGTCCGTACGCGACGCGCTCGGCACCCTGTTGCGCGGGCTCGGGGTCGCCAGTTCCGTACTGCCGGCCGACGAACCGGCCCGGCTCGACCTCTACCGCACCCTGCTCGCCGACCGGCGGGTGCTGGTGCTGCTCGACGACGCGGTCAGCGCCGCCCAGGTACGGCCGCTGCTGCCGCCGGTCGCCGGCAGCGCGCTGCTGGTCACCAGCCGCAGCGCCGTCGCCGGGCTGACCGCCTACCGGGTGGTGCTGGCGCCGTTCACCGGCCCGGAGGCGCTGGAACTGCTCGCCGCGACGGTGGGCCGCGAGCGGGTCGCGGCCGAGCGGGCGGCCGCCGAACGGATCGTCCGCCGCTGCGGTCACCTGCCGCTGGCGGTGCAGATCGCCGGGGCCCGGCTGGCCGCCGGCCCGCACCGGCGGCTGGCCGACCTCGCCGACGCACTGCGCGACCAGCGCCGCCGCCTCGACGAGCTGGCCGTCTCCGACGTGGCGGTGCGGGCCACCCTCGCCTCCACCGACCAGGGCCTGTCCGCGCCCGCCCGGCGGGCGTACCACCTGCTCAGCATGGCGATGCCGGGCGACGACACGGCGAGCTGGGCGGTCGCCGCGCTGCTCGACGTCACACCGCGGCGGGCCGAACTCGTCGTCGACGAACTGGTCGACGTGCACCTGCTGATCCCGGTGGCCGGCACGGCCGGCCCGCGTTACCGGCTGCACGCCCTGGTCCGGCTGTACGGGCGCGAACAGGCCCGCCGGCACCGCGAGGAGCTGTCCGCGGCGAGCGCCCGGCTGCACGGCGGCTATCTCGGCCTGGCGCAGCGGGCCGTCGCCCGCACCGGCGGCGCGTTCTTCGCCCCCGCGCTGCGCGACGATCCGGTGTGGACGGTGCCGGACCCGGTCGCCCGCCGGGTACTGGCCGACCCCGTTGCCTGGTTCGAGACCGAACGCCAGGCCCTGGTGACGGTGGCCGGACGACTGGCCGGCGACGGCCTGCCGCGTCCGGCGGCGGCGCTGGCCACCTCCATCGCCGCGTTCTTCGAGAGCGGCAACCACTTCGACGACTGGCGGGCCACCCACGACAAGGTGCTCGCCGCCGCGCGCCGGGCCGGCGACCGCACCGCCACCATGGCGATGCTGCGCGACCTCGGCGAACTGCACACCATCCAGGACCGCTACCGGCGGGCGGACGCCTGCTACCAGGAGGCCCTGGGGTACGCCCGGGAACTGGGCGACCGCGGCTACGAGTCCGCCGCCCTCGCCGGTCTGGGACACCTGAACCGGCTGCTGGCCCGCTACGACGGCGCCGTGGCCGACCTGGCCCGGGCCCGCCGGATCAGCCACCGCACCGGCAACCGGGCCGGCGTCGCGTACGCCGAATACGGGCTCGGCCTGGTGCTGATGGAACGGCGGCAGTGGCGGCGCGCGGACCGACGCTTCCGGGAATGCCTGACGCAGAGCCGGGCGGCGAAGTGGCTCGGCGGTGAGGCCCGCGCCCTGCGCTGCCTCGGCCAGGTACGCCGCCACCAGGGCCGGTACGCCTCGGCGGTGCCGTACTTCGAACGGGCCCGCCGGATCGGGGTACGGCTCGGCGACCGGCTCGCCGAAAGCTACGCCGAACAGTGGCTCGGCGACCTGTCGATCCGGCTCGGCGAACCGGAACGCGGGGCGGCGATGCTACGCCGCTGCCTTTCGGTCTACCAGGCGCGCGGCCAGCGGTTCGGCGAGGCGGCGACGCTGCACAGCCTCGCCGCCGCCGCCCGCGCCCTGGGCGAACCCGGGCAGGCCAGCGGCCACCTGCACCAGGCGCTACGGATCTGGGAGCAGATCGACGCACCGTACTGGCTGGCGGAGACCCGGCGGGCGCTGGACGCGCTCGCCGACGAGCCTGACCCGGCCGGCTGACGGCACGCGCGGCGGTGCGCCTCCCCCGGTGCGGAGGGGAGGCGCACCGCCGGCGGCGTCAGTGGCAGCCGTACCCGGTGCCCCGGCCGTAGATCCCGATCGTCGTGGGGATCCAACACTTGTTCTCCTCGGCCGCCCGGCGCAACTGGTTCCGGGCGTTGAAGTAGGCGCCGCTCACCGCGGCACCACAGCCGGCGGCGAGGAAGACACCGGCCACCGGACCGCCCGCGAGGGCACACCCGCCAGCGGCCAGGCCGGTCGCCACGCCGTTGCCCCATTCGAGGTATTCGTTGTTGTCCTGCGACCAGTCGTTCCACTGCCTGGTGACGTGGCGGTCGACCTTGAGCCGGCAGAACACGACAGCAACGCACTTGTGGCGGCCGTCCCACAGCTCCCAGGAGCCGGGCAGGCGCAGCCTCGGCGGCTTCTTCGCGGCCGGCCGCTTCGGACCGTACTTCGTCCCCTTCGGGCTGCCGGCCTTCTTACCCCCGCCCTTGTACTTCGGGCCCTTGTACTTCGCGGGCTTGCCCTTGTACTTCGCGGGCTTCTTGGCGACGTACTTCTTCTTGGCGACCTTCTTGGTCGCCTTCTTCTTGTACACCTTCTTGACGGCCTTCTTGGCCACCTTCTTCTTGGCCTTGACGACCTTCTTCTTCGGATAGAGGCCGTCGGCGTCCTCGAAGGTGATCGGGTTGTTGTTGGCGTACGAGTAGCCGTGGAACTGCTGCGGGTCGTCCTCGAGGATCACCGGGTCCACCGACAGGAACCGGCCGGTCGACGGGTCGTACTCGCGGGCACCCAACCGCAGCAGGCCCACCGGGTCGTCGTCGACCCCGCCGACGAACGACCGCTGCCCCGGCCACCCGGTCGGCGTGCCACCCCGCAGTTCCCCGAACGGCAGGAACCGGCGCGGGACCAGGCCGCCGGTCGCGGCGTCGACCGCCAACTGGTCGGTGCCGAGGTGATCGGCGAGCTGCCAGTGCACGCCGCCGCCGCCACGGGTGGCGACCGTCTCGCCGTCCTGACTGTAGTAGCGGGTGGCGGTCACCGCGCCGGCGGTCAGGCGCAACTCCGTGCCGGGCAGGAACAGGGTGGCGCCGCCGTCCGGGTCGTGGCGCAGCAGCCGGGTACCGTCGGCGCCGTACACGAACCGGGTCGACGCGTCGCCCTCGGCGATCGCGGCGAGGTTGCCCTCGACGTCCCAGGTCAGCGTCTGGCCGCGCCCGGCGACGTTACGGCCGACGGTGTTGCCGGCCGCGTCGTAGCCGTACGAGTCGGTGCGGGCGCCCGGCCCCTGCACCGCCACCTCCCGCAGTGTGTGCGGCTGCGCCGCCCCCGCCGCCGGGTAGCGGTAGGTGTGCGTGCCGGTCCCGGCGGCGGCATGCCGGGTCTCGGTGAGCCGGTTGCCGACCTTGTCGTACGTGTACGCGTGCCAGTACGGCGCCGCCCCGCCCAGACCGGCCACCGACGGCGTCGCCGCACAGTCACCGGACCCCGGCGTCCACGCCCGGGTCAGCCGGCGCAACCGGTCGTAGGTGAAGCACTGCACGTCGGCGGTCAGCCCGCCCGGCGGGGTGTCACCGATGCGCAGGATGTTGCCGGACGGGTCATGGTCGTAGCGGGTGTCGGCGACCCGGACCGGGTTCAGTTCCCGCTCGGTGACGACCCGGACCAGCCGCTCGGTGCCGGTCTCGTAGCCGTAGTCGCGCAGCACCCGCGGCCCGGAGCCGGTCGAGTAGACCCGGCGCAGCAGCCGGTCCAGTTTGGAGTAGGTGCTCTCGGTGACGTAGCTGGTCGCGCCGGCCAGCGTCGTCGGCCGGCCGTGCGCGTCGTAGCCGTACCGGACCGTCTCGGCCGACAGCCCGCCACCGGCCGGCAGCGTCGACCGGGACAGGGTGCCGTCCACGTTGAACACGCTGGAGAACTCGTAGCTGCCGGCCAGCGCCCCGGCCGCCGCCGGCACGACGTACCGGGTGGCGGTCGGCCGGTCCTGCTGGTCGTACGCGGTCGTCGCCACCGTGTACGCCTGCCCGCCGACGTACCGGGTGGCGGTGCTGACCTGGCCCTTGACGACCGTGTCGTACGTGTATCCGGTCAGCTTCGCGCCGGTCGCCGACCCGGCGTGGGTGGCGGTCACCCGGTCCAGCGCGTCGTAGGCGGTGAAGACCGTCTGCCCACGCGCGTCGGTCTCGGTGACCGTCCGGTCCAGGTCGTCGTAGGTGGACGTCGTCGTCCCCTGATCCGGGTCCTCGACCCGCACCAGCCGGCCGCGCAGGTCGTAGTGGCGGCGCCAGGCGTTGCCGGCCGGGTCGGTGATCGACGCGATCTCGTCGTCCGGGGTGTACGTGTACCGCGTCGCGTCGTAGCCGCCGGTGGCGGTCGCGCCGTGGTACTGGCGCAGCTCGACGACGTTGTCCCGGGCGTCGACGATCTCGGTCGTCGGGGTGTCGCCGGCCGGCGGCGTGACGTGGGTGCGGTCACCGCCGTGGCCGGTCGTGGTCCGCCACCGCTCGACCCCGTGGACCAGGAAGATCTCCGCCGTCGGCCGCTCCGCGCCGTCGTACACGGTCACGTTCAGCGCCGGTACGGCGGCGTCGGCGACCAGGTGCACGGCCGTCGCCGGGGCACCGTCGGCCGGGTACGGGTCGGACTCCTTGACCACCAGACCACGCGAGTCGTGGTGGGTGTCGGTGACGATCCGCCCACCACCGGGCGCCTGCTCCTGGACCTGCCGCTCACGCAGCAGCCCGTCGTACAGCGTGTGCGTGGTCAGGTAGCCGGTGCCGGTGTTGTCGAGATGCCTCGCCGTCACCACCGTCGGCCCGTCGGCACGCACCTGGTACGCGTACTCGGTGTGCGGAGTCTGGGCCGACCTCGACCGGCCCGGCAGCCACACCCGCAGCAGCCGGCCCAGCGGATCCCAGGCCAGCTCGGTGCGGCGGCCGTTGCCGTCGACCTCGACCGTCACCGCACCCCACGCCGGGTCGTACTGCGTCGTCTCGGCGTGGCCGAGCGGATTCGTGACCGTCACCGACCGCACCGGCCCGCCCGTCGCCGGCGTGTACGCCGTCGTGGTCCGGTTGCCGAGCGCGTCGAACTCCTCGACGACCCGGCCGTTCGCGTCGTACGTCGCCCGCCGCACCGTCTGGTAGCTGTCCGCGGCGGCGAGCCGCTCCTCCCGGGTCACGTTCCCCCGCGTCGGGGCGGCACCGAACGCGAGCCCGTCGTAGTGGCTGCGCTCGTCGGAGACGACATCGGCCGGGCGGGCCGGCGTCGACGCGCACGCCTTCGCCACCGTCTCCACCCGGCTCGGGAAGTCGAGCAGCCAGGCCGAGGTGTTCTGCGCGTACGTGGTCCGGGTGCACCGGTCGTCGGCGGTCGTGGAAACGTCGCCCCGGTCGTCGACCTGGGTCACCAGGCCACGGCTGTCGTAGGTGTAACCGGTCTCGGTACGCCGGTGTCCGCCGCCCTCCACCGCGGTCCGCTCCACGGTCCGGCCCACCTCGGTCACGTACGCGTGCACGGTGCCCCACGACCGGACCCGGGTCGACGTCGGCCCGTGACTCCACGGATCGTGGACGCTGCCCTCCACCTCCGCGCCGTCCGGCCCGTTGCGGACGATCTCCTCGCGCAGGAAGCCGGCCAGGTACGGATGGTCGGTGACGGTCCCGCCCTGCGAATCGGTGACGGTGACGCTACGGGTGCCGCCGGCGGCGAGCCGGTCGCCGTGCATCCCCCGCAGATACAGCCGCTCGGTCTCCGACCGCTGCCCGCCGGGCGCACCCTCGATCGTGCGGACCCGGCCGTAACCGCGCCACTCCGACCAGGTCCGGTACTTCGCCGGCGACAGGCCGTCGTCGTCGGCGTAGTGCCACGCCGGGTCGCCGTCGTACTCGTAGTGGGTCTCCTCCGCCGGCACGCCCTCGACCCGCCCGTCGGCGACCACCGACTTGACGACGTACTTGTGGAACCAGTCCAGGGTCGGGTTCACCGAGCCCTCCGGCGTCCAGTACGCCGGAAAGCAGCGCCGGGTGTTGCTGTCCGGGCGCGGCAGGCTGGCCCGGGTGCAGTCCGGCGCCGAGTAGTTGACCGTCGTGACACCGCCGGACTCCGACGTGATGGCCCGCAGCCGCCACTTCACCATCGGCGAGATGCCCTCGTTGGCGTCCACCCGGTTCGGCAGCCCGACCCCGGAGAACTGGACCTCCGGCACGGCCGCGGTGCCGCCGGCCCGCCCGGTGTGGGTGATCCCGGAAAGCCACAGCCCGGCCGGCGACGCGTCGGTGCGCGGGAACTCCTGCCGCAACGCCCAGTGGTCGACGTCGCGGTGGGCGGTGCCGTCCAAAACCGCCGTCGTCACCGCCGTCAGCCGCTTACGACTCCAGAAACTCGGACCGGTCACCAGGCACGACGTCCCGGTGGCGCAGTTGAGGTCGACCGGCACGTCCGGCCAGTGCGCGGCGTTCGCCTTGACGAACTGGGCGTCCGAGCAGGTGATGGTGCCACTGGGCAGGCACCGCTCGGCGACGGTGAACCGCACCTGGGCCGGCGCCGCCGCGAACAGCGCGTCGGCGCGCAGCCCGTAGTCGATCCGGGCCAGGTGCCCGCCCCGGGTGTATTCGGTCAGCGCCGTCGTGCTGTTGTTGCGCCCGTACCGGTTGCTCTCCTTGACGTAGTGGTACGTCATCGCGTTGCCGTCCGGGTCGGTGACCAGGTCCAGGTTCCACCGCCACGCCTGCTGGCACCACGCGTTGGCGAACGTCGCGTTGTAGCACGGCTCGCCGCTGTTGTTGCCGTACACCGGCACCGTCCAGGCCGAGTTCGTCACCGGCCGCTGCGACGTCCAGCCGGTGAGCCGGTTCAGGCCGAACGTGTAGCGGGTCCCGTCGACCGTGGTGACCCGCCAGTACTCGCCGTCGTTGTCGCCGTTGACCGCCCCGGTCAGCTTCTCGATCCGCGAGCCGTCGTCGTTGCGCGGCCGCCACGTGCCGGTGGCGTCGTCGCGGACCAGTTCCGACGCGGTGCCGTTCAGGACCAGGAACGCGTTGTCGTGGCCCCAGCACAGGTCGCCACGCTTCGGGGTGCCGGCCGACCCGTCGTCGGCACACGCCTTGTAGCGCCGCTCGACGTACGACGTGCCGAGATCGAACCCCTCACCGACCCACGACGGCTGGTTGTTGGTCGCCGCGGTCCGCCCGTCGACCGCACCCGACGAGTAACCGAACCCGAGGTCCGGCTCCGGCCCGCCCGGGGCCGGCGGGACCCGCAGCGGATACTCCCAGGTGAAGCTGCCGGTCTGGTCACCGGCGTCCCAGTCGGCCGACGCGGTCAGCGGGGTCGCGCTCCAGTCCCCCGCCCCGGCGGCACCGCCCGCGGCGGTCGTACCCACGGCGGCCGGTGCGGCGGCCCGGGCGGCACCCGCCCGTGCGCCGTCGCCGGCCGGCGCGGGCGGCGGCGTCGTCGCGGCGACCCGGCCCGGCACCGGGGCGTCGTCGACCGGCGCCGGCACCGTCCACTCCGGACGGCTTTCGGTGGCCGGCGGGGCGGCCGCCGCCGGCACCGCCAGCAGGCTGGCCGCGACCGCCGCCGCGGTCACCGAGGCGAGCAGGGTCGCCGCCCGGATCCGGAGCCGGCCGGGCCGGTCGGGGGTCGAAATGGGCATCACGGCCTCCACGGTCTCTTCGACGGAAGCGGTCACTGGTGGCGGAGCTGGTCGACGTCGGCCTGGGTCAGCACGCCGGTGAACACCCGTACGTCGGTGACGTCACCCGGGAAGTACTCGCCGTACGCCCCGCGCAACTTGGAGCGGCCGACGTGCAGCGGGCCGGAGGCGTGCCAGGCGGTGGGGTGGGCGGCGGAACCGGCCAGCTCCCCGTCGACGTAGAGCCGGACCTGCCCGGCCGCCGCGTCGTAGACCCCGACCAGATGGAACCAGCGGTTCAGCACCTCCGCCGGCGGGGTCGCGGCCGGCGCCATCGCCCGCAGGTACGTCGGACCGTCCGAGTCCGCGCTGGTCATGTTGAACACCCAGCGCGACAACGAACTCGACCAGTACAGCGTCGTCGAGCAGGCCCGGCTCCCCTCCTGGCAGAGCACCACCGCCTGCCGGTCGGCGGTCAGCCGGACCCGCGCCGACAGCGAGAAGCTGCCGTCGGTGCGTACCACCGAGACGGCCGTCGAGGCGTAACCGGTGGTCCCGTTCAGCGCCAACGCCGTGCCCGACTCGCCCGTGTGGTCGGCGGTCCAGCCGGCGCCGCCGTACAGCGTCAGCGTCTTGTTGCGGCCGGAGACGTCCGCGACCGACGTGCCGGTGCCCTCGTCCATCGCCCAGTCGGCGGCCAGCGCCGCCGGCCCGTTGGCCAGCCCGGCCACCTCGTCGGCGTAGACCACCCGCTGCCAGACCCGCACGTCGTCGATCCCGCCCCGCCAGTGCTCCCGGTACGCGGCGTCGTACCAGAGCCGGCCGAACTGCAGCGGCCCGGTCGCCTGCCACGGCGTGGTGTACGCGGCCTGGCCGGCCAGCGCACCGTCGACGTACAACCGGATCTGCTGGGCGCCGCGGTCGTAGACCCCGACCAGATGCGTCCACCGGTTGACCCGCGCCGGCCGGTCGGAGACCGCCCGCACGATCGTCGGCGCGGTCACGTCGCTTCCGTGCCGGTTGAAGACCCAGCCGTGCCCGGTCGAGTAGTAGAGCTGGAAGCCGCCCGCGTATCCGCCCCGCTGGGTCAGCGCGGTGGCGTTCGCCGCCGTGCTGTCCAGCCGTACCCAGGCCGAGACGGTGAAGCTGGTGCCGGTGTCCAGGACCGGGCCGGACGTCGCCGCGAACCCGCCGCCGTCCAGCGACAGCGTCCGGTCCGCGACCGGGTCACCGTCCACCGTGTACGTGTCGGCGAGCCGGCCGGTCGTCCAGCCGGCGGTCCCGCCCAGCGTGGCCGGGTGGGTGCCACCGGCCGCCGTGGTGCCACCGCCCTCGTCG
The DNA here is from genome assembly GCF_040655695.1 of Polymorphospora sp. NPDC050346. Taxonomy (NCBI): domain Bacteria; kingdom Bacillati; phylum Actinomycetota; class Actinomycetes; order Micromonosporales; family Micromonosporaceae; genus Polymorphospora; species Polymorphospora sp. NPDC050346. The sequence goes on from NZ_JBFAKM010000023.1 coordinate 45,737, forward strand.
AAGGACCAGGCGGCGACCGGCGCGGCGGCGGGAGCCACGTAGAAGTCGTACGCGGTGACCGCGCCCGGCACGCCGGCCACGCTGACCGCCCGGACGTACAGGGTCCGCAGCCAGCTCTCCGCCGGCCCCGGGGTGACCAGGACGGTGGCGGTCGCACCGGCTCCGGTCGCGGCGACGCTGCCCTGCGGGTCCGGGTCGTCGACCGCGTACCGGTACGAGCCGACGTTCGTCGCACCGTTGGGGGCGAACGTGAAGGTGCCGGGCCGGCCGACCCCGCCGGCGAGCACCGGGTTCGTCGGATCGGCGGGCGGATAGTCGGTCGACGTCACCGTCGGTACGGCGCTCGGCGCGGTCGCGTCGACGACGATGTGGCAGAACCCGGACCAGGCGCTGTCCGCCAGCCCGTCCTCGGTCCGGACCCGCCACCGGTACGCCTTGCCGTTGGTCAGCGTCGGCGCGGTGGCCTGCACGGCGCCCGCCTGCCGGAACGTCGTGACGTGCTCCCACAGCAGCGTGTCGCCGTCGTACAGCTCGAACCGGCCCCGGACGTTCTGCAGCGCGCTGTCCGGGTCGACCAGCGTGGCCAGGAACGTCGGGGTGAGGCTGGCGACCCGCGGCGCGTCCGCGGCCGTGTTCACGCACGCGTACGCCGGGTGCGTCTTCAGCCCGGTCGGCACCGACGGCACGCTGTTGTACTCGACCTCCAGCACCGGGTTGTTCCGGAACCGCTTCCAGCCGTTGGTGTCGGACTCGCTCGCCGCCCGCAGGCCGAGCGTGACGGTGGCCGACTTCTTCTCCGCCGCCTCGCGGACCGCGCTGGTGGCGTCGAGGTCCACGCCGCCGGCCGGGCAGCTCGAACTCCAGCCCTTGGCGGCCGTGACCGCGTCCAGCTTGCGGGTCCAGGCCGGCTGGTTCTTCCAGGTGGTGGCGGTGCCGATCGCGCCGGTCAGCCAGAGCTGCACCTCGCGTTTGGTGCACGAGTACGCGTGCGTCTGGAAGGCGTTGAACGTCGCCTTCTCGATCGTCTTGCCGGCCAGCGCGGCGGTGTTCATCCGGAAGAACGCCCGGTAGGTGTCGACGGTCGGGTACGCGTACGGGTCGTTGTAGTAGCCGACCTTGGCGGTGCCGGAGTCGTTGAAGTACGACGTGGTCGAGAAGACCTTCGACACGTGGGTCCAGGCCGCCCGGGTGCCGGCGTACGACAGGTACGGGTCGATGTAGACCGGGTAGCGGGTGTCCGGGCCGGTGAGCAGGTCGCGGTCGGGGGTGATGGCCAGGGCGCCGCCGGTGACGCGGGCAGCCATCGTGGCGACCCGGGCGCCGGGGCCGGGCCGGGTGCCGCCCTCGGTGGCGTCGGCGGTCGGCGTGGTGTCAGCCGGCACGGTCGCCGGACCGCCGCGCTGTGCCGCACCGTCGGCCGCCCGCCCGGAGTCCCACATGGTCGGGGTCGGGCCGTGGAACACGACCGCGCCGCGCGCGTCGACGACCTGGACGTTGCCGCCCCGGTCGGTGCGTACGTCGAGGCCGTCGCCGCGTACGGCGAACCGCAGATCGGCCAGTTCGGGGGCGCGGGCCGCCTGCGGCGTACGGACCACCAGCACCTCGGAGAACCCGGTCACCGAGGCGGTGAGCCGCAGGTCGACGCCGGGCAGCACGTCGGGGTAGGTGGCGGTGGCGCCGACGAGGACGGGCTCGGGCAGCACACCGGGCCACTCCAGGGCGACGGATCCGCCGTCGCGGCGCAGGGTGACCATCGGCGCCCGCCCGCCGCCGGAGAACGACACGTCGACCGGGACCGCGACCGGCGCCACGGTGCCGTCGGCGCGTTCGCGCAGGGTGGTGTCGACGGGGACCCAGCCGTCCGCCCGCTTCACCCGGACCGGCTGGGCGTACTGGCGCATCAGCAGGGTGCCGGTCGGCAGGGCGTAGACCTCTTCGGTCTCGGTGCGCAGCCCGGTCACCTCGACCCGCTGCCCGGTGGCGGCGGCCGTACGCAGCGCCGCCCGCTCGGTCGCCGCGCCGCCGGGGGCGGCCGGCGTCCCCGTGCCGCCGGCTCCGCTCCCCCGGTCGGCCGGCGACGCGGCCGCCGGGGCCGGTGGCCCGAGCGTCACCGCCAGGGCCAGGACGAGTGTGCCGACGCCCACCCGACGCGGGAGCCGTCCCGCCACCCAGTCGAGACCTGCCACCGGGAACCTCCTTGATCGACCACCGCCGCAGCCATCGTGGAGTGGGCATCCATGGATCGGCTATGGATCGACCATGGGCCGAGGATGGTGACTGCTGGTTCATCGCCGTCACACGCCGTAGGGCGTCCTAGGAACCTGGTTTGGTGACCTGGCCGACGGGCACCCTGCGGTGGTGCTTGCCGCCGCGCCGGTCAGACGCGGTAGTCGGCGATCACCTCGGCGAGGGTGTCCCGGGTACGGCGCAGTTCGCGGATCTGCCCGTCGATGCGGGCCAGTTCCGCACGCAGCCGCGCCTCCAGCGCCGGCGTCCGGATGCTCTCGTCGGCGATGCAGGGCAGCACGTCGTGGATCGTCGCGCTGGACAGGCCGGCGGCCAGCAGGGACCGGATCAGCCGTACCCGTCCGACCGCGGCCTCGGGATAGTGCCGCTGCCCGCTGGCGCTGCGCCGGCTCGTGATCAGCCCCTGCTCCTCGTAGTAGCGCAGGGACCGGGCGCTGGCCCCGGTCGCCGTGGCGAGTTCGCCGATCCGCACCGCTCCCACCTCACACTTGCCCTTGACGTCAATGTCAGGTTCTAGTCTGCCGGCATGACGACCGTGACCGCGAAAGCACCCGCCCCGGACAACACCCTGCTCTTCGCCCCCACCACCGTCGCCGGTCTGCGGCTGCGCAGCCCGTTCGTGATGGCGCCGATGACCCGGCTGCGCTCCCCCGGCGGCGTCCCGACCGCCGAGGTGGCCGCCTACTACCGGCGCCGGGCGGCCGGCGGCGTCGGCCTCGTCGTCACCGAGGGGGTGTACGTCGGCCACCCCAGCGCCGGCCACGAGAGCGCGGTGCCCAGGCTGGTGCCGGAGTCGGCCACCGGCTGGCGGGCGGTCGTCGAGGCGGTTCACGCCGAACACGGCCTGATCTTCCCGCAGCTCTGGCACCTCGGCAGCGAACGGGAACCGGTGGACGGCCGGACGGCGTGGACCCCGTCCGGCGTACGCGAGAACGGAGCACCACGCGGGCGGGCGATGACCCTGTCGGACATCGACACCATCGTCTCGGCGTTCGCCGCGTCGGCCCGGCTGGCCCACCGGCTCGGCTTCGACGGCGTCGAGATCCACGCCGCCCACGGCTACCTGCTCGACGAATTCCTCTGGCCGGCGACGAACCGCCGCACCGACCGGTACGGCGGCCCGGCCCGCGACCGGGCCCGGTTCGTCGCCGAGACCGTCGCCGCGGTACGCGCCGCCACCGCACCCGACTTCCCGATCTCCGTACGGTTCTCCCAGTTCAAGGAACGCGACTACGCGGCCCGCATCACCGACACCCCGGCCGAACTCGGATCGATCCTCGCGCCGTTGGTGGCGGCCGGCGCCACGCTGCTGCACGCGTCCGGCCGCCGGTTCTGGGAACCGGCGTTCGCCGGCTCACCGCTGAACCTCGCCGGCTGGACCAAGCGCCTCACCGGCCTGCCGACGATCACCGTCGGCTCGGTCGGGCTGCGCCGGACCACCCTCGACCCCGCCGCCGACCACCCGGGCTCACTGGCCGCGCTCGCCGCACGGTACCGGTCCGGCGAGTTCGACCTCGTCGCGGTCGGCCGGGCCCTGCTGGCGAACCCGTCGTGGGTGCACGACGTGGCGCACGGCCGCCACGAGCGGGTCGTCGACTACCGCAAGGAGCAGGAGGACGTCTTCTTCTGACAGCTTCGGTGCGACGGCCAGCGATCTCCTCAGCCAGGTCCTAGCCGACCAGCACGGGGTCCGAAGTCGGTTGCCCCGCCGGATGGGCGGGATCGAACTCGAAGCAGTACAGGCCGGCAGTGCCACCGGCAAAGATCCGGTAGCCGACGCCGATACCCCAACAGCAGGTGACGACGGATCGCTCCGTACGCATGACGGCCACGCAGAAACCCGTACTGATGTCCCAGATCCGTACCGCGTTGTCATGGCCGCCGGTGGCGAGCCAGGAGCCGTCCGGAGCAACCGCCACCGCCGCAACCGGCCCGGAGTGGCCCCTCAGGACGGCGCGCTCGTGGCCGGTGACCGTGTCCCAGATCCGCACCGCGTTGTCATGGCCGCCGGTGGCGAGCCAGGAGCCGTCCGGAGCAACCGCCACCGCCGCAACCGGCCCGGAGTGGCCCGTCAGAACGGCGCGCTCGTGGCCGGAGTGGCGGGCCCAGATCCGCACCGTGCCGTCGTACCCGGTGGTGGCGAGCCAGGAGCCGTCCGGGCCGATCGTCGCCGCTGTCACCTCGGCGTCGTGGCCAGTCAGCCTGGCATGCGGACGGCCGGTACTCCTTTCCCAGATCCGCACCGAACCGTCGGTGCCACCGGTGGCGAACCAGGTGCCGTCCGGGGCGACCGCTACCGCCGACACCGGGTCGGGATGGCCGGTCGGGGTGGCTCTGTGATCTCCGGTGGGGTGCCAGACCTGCGTCGTTCCCGTGTCGCCACCGATGACGAGCCAGGTGCCGTCCGGCGCGACCGCCAACGCCTTCACCTCGCCGTCGTCGCCGGTCAAGGTGGCCAGCCGCAGCCCCGTGCTCGTGTCCCAGATCCGCACTCTCCTGTCGTACCCGGCAGTGACCAGCCAGCTGCCGTCCGGGCCCATCGCCAGCGCCGACACCGCCAGGTCGTGACCGGTCAGGGTGCCGGGCCGACGGCCGGCGGTAGGATCCCAGACCCGCACCGTCCCGTCGTCGCCGGCACTGGCGAGCCAGGTGCCGTCCGGCGCGACCGCCAACGCCGTCACCTCGCCGTCGTGGCCGGCCAGGGTAGCCCGGCGCAGACCCGTGGTCATGTCCCAGAGATGTACCGCCATGTCGCCGCCGGCGGTGGCGCACCAGGTGCCGTCCGGGGCGACCGCCATCACCCGTACGTCGAGATCGCGGCCAGCCAACCGGGCACGTTGACGGCCGGTGGCCAGGTCCCAGATCCATACCCCGTCGTCGCTGGCGGCGGCGAGCCAGGAGCCGTCCGGCGCGACCGTCATCAGCCGTACCGTGTGGGTGTGGCCGATCAGGGCGGCGCTTCGACGGCCGGTGGCCGGGTCCCAGATCTGCACCGTTCCGAACTCGGCGCCGGTGGCGAGCCAGGAGCCGTCCGGCGCTACCGCCATCACCCGCACCATGTCGAAATCTTCGGCCGAAACTTCCCGCGGGCGGGTACCCGCAAGATCCCAGATCGCGAACTTGCGGTAATGGGCGAGAGCAAGCCAGGAGCCGTCCGGCGCTAACGCCATCACCCGCACCCCGACGTCGTAGATCGAGGTGGTGCGGTGGTGGTGTCGGTGGATCCGCACCCGCCCGCCGACGGTGGCGGTGGCAAGGCAGTTGCCGTCAGAAGAAACGGCCATCACGTCCACCGGGGTGCCGCGGCCGGACACTCTTGTTTGTGCGCGGCCAGTGGCGGGGTCCCAGCTCCGCACCGTCCCGTCGTCGTCCGCGATGGCGAGGCAGTTGCCGTCGGAGGCAACGGCCACCCTCCCCACCGAGCCGGGACGGCCGGACAGGCTGGCGCGTAGCCGGCCCGTGGCCGGGTCATCCCAGGTCCACAACCCGTCATCGCTGCCGATGGTGAGCCAGGAGCCGTCCGGGGCGACCGCCAACGACCGCACCGCACCGGTATGGCCGGTGAGGGTCCGGCGGAGCCCCGGGTCGGGAAGGTCCGGCAGGGTCCAGGCGGTGGCCAGCGCGGGCAGCGTTCGCAGCGCGGCGAGTGACCTTGCCTGCGGCCCCCATTCGGGGTCGTGAGCGACTCGGGCGTAGAAGATGTCGGTCTGCGAGTGCGCCGGGTCGGGCACCGTCAGCAGGTGGGTGACCTGCCCGAGCAGCCGGCACAGCCGTTCCGCGCGAGGAGTGTCGACGAATGTGAGGTCGGCGAACGGGGCGAGAGGTCCGCTCTCCTCCAGTCGGGACTGCACCCAGCGGAGATCGGTGGCAAGCACCTCCGCGTGATCGCGCCGCCCGGTGGCGAGCAGGTGTTCCACAAGGTGCTCGCGTAGGTAACGAGCGCTGTGCGGCAGTTCCCACCACGCCACCACCGTGCCCTGACCCGATACCGCTGGCACCCGGGGAAGGTCGGCGGCGACGCCGTCGAGCAGCCTGCGGTGCAGGCGGGCGACCTCCGCCGGGCCGAGACGGTCGGCGAGGTAGTCCCGGATGACGTCGTGGAGGCCGATCGTCCCGTCGTCATCGGTGGAGAGCGTCAGCAGAGCCAGGTCGGCCAGGCGGGCGCACAACGCACGGCTCTCGGTCTCGTCCAGTCCGCTGGTAGCCCGCCACCCGGCGGCCACCAGCGAAATCGGAACCGTCTCGTCCTCGACAAAGATCGCCAGTTCGGCGAACCGGGCGTACTCGGCCGCGCTGAGCAGGCCGGTGCTCGCCTCGATCGTCGTGGCCACCGCCTTGTCCCGCTGGTCAGGATCGTTGACATCGAGCTGTCGGGTGGTCGCGCCGGTCAACTGGTCCACCTGCAGGGCGCCGTCGCGGCGTAGTCGCTGAAGCAGTTCGCGCGCCACCTCGTCCACATCGGTGTGCGACCGGGTCTGGTCGACCATAATCTTGTTGATCAGACGCAGCAGAAGCGGCCAACGTCCAGTCTCGACCAGAAGCCCTTCCAACACGGATGACGACGGCTCTGGCACCAGGCCGGCCACCAGCACCTGTCGGGCCTGAGTCCGCGACATCTGGTCGACCCGGACCGAAACCGCCTGCCCCGGCACCAGGGACGGCGACCGGGTCGTCACCAACCGCGCGGCCCTGCCCGCGACCGGGAACGCCGCAAGTTGGTCGTCGAACCAGACGTCATCGAGGATCAGCAGCCTGCGGGGTCCGTCGGCCAGGACCGCTGCCAGATGCTCCGCGGCCTGCCGTAGGTCGGTGAAGGGCTGCGCCCGCTCCGGGTCGATCCGGCGAACCAGGTCGTTGACCCGCTCCGTCAGAGCCCCACGACGTACGTCCCGCCCCAGCGTCACCCAGTAGACCCGGCTGCCGAACCGGCGCAACACCCGCCGATCCGAGCGCACCAACCGCGCCACCGTCGTCTTGCCGAACCCGCCCGCGCCATGCACTGCCGTGGTGATTCCCACCGTCGCCCCACCACTGCCCCGCAGCGCCTGGACGATCTCCGTCAACTCCGCCGGTCGGTCGACCATCCAGGACTCCGGCCGCAGCGCCACCGGAACCGAATCCACCAGTACACGCTCGTACCAGCGCTGCGCCCACCACCCGAACGACCCCGACGCCGCGACCGCGATCGTCGAACCCGCCAACCACCACAGAGGATGCTGCTCCATCGTCGGGAACCAGGGCACCTCGCCCCCGGTCGCCGCGCCTCCCGCGACGCCGGCCACGCTCGCCGCCAACGCTCCCACGATCCCGGACCCGACCATCACCACGAGCCGCAACGTTCGACGCAACACCCACCCCTTTGATAGCGCCGTCCGACGGACCCCGCCATCACCATCATGGCGATGTCCGCAACCCACCTGACCGCCCAGGCTCCACTATCCGCCCGGCACCGTCCGATGTGGCCGGCCTGGCATACCGCCGCGCGCCGAGGTCGAGGCGACCGCCCCCGGGCAACCGGGCAGGTGCGGCGCGAACTCGGCCGCCCGGATCTGACGGCGGTGGGCTGTTTCGCTCGGGAAGCGCCGGCGCGTCCCGCCTGTCCGGCCCGCGCCGACCTCGGTGCCCCCTCGGGCCGTACCGAGGTTTCCCGGTGCCGCTGCCGGGTAGCCGCGGACCAGACAGGGAAGGGCGGTGAGCGAGCGAATGGCTGGCCAAGAGTTCGCCGACGTGCGGGCGATCCTGGACGACCTGGACTTCCCGGCGACCAAGGAGCAGATCGTCGCGCACGGCGAGGCCCGGGACAGGGGCAGCGGTGAGGTCGTACGCCTGCTGCGGGCGCTTCCGCTCGGCACGTACGACAACATCTCGCAGATCCGCAGCTCCGTACCGCTCGATCCGGCCGCCGACGACGGGCTCGGTGCCGGCGACGAGATGCGGAAGGCGCGCTCCCCGCACGACCAGCGGGTCGCCCAGCACCTGCGCAGCCCGGACGCCTGACCCGCCCGTCCGCCCCGCTCTCGGCCGCGGGGCGGCCCGCACCCACGGGCGGAGTGTTGATCAAGGAGAAGGTGCGCCCGATTCGCACCTTTTGACGCTTAACTTGTCCTTGATCAACGGGGCTGGGCGGCGGGGCATCGGGACCGGGCGGGGTTACAGGCGTTTGTGCATCCGGATGGCGGTTGTCTCGTAGCCCATCTGCTCGTAGAGTGCCCGCGCGCCGAGGTTGAACCCGAAGACACTCAGGCCGATGGACAGCACTCCTAGGTCCCGGCAGACCTGCTCGACCGCCTCGATCATCGCGCGGCCGTAGCCCTTGCGGCGCAGTTCCGCACGCACCTCGAAGTCGTATCCGAAGGCGTGCAGGCCGTCCGACCTACGCTCCACGTGCAGCCACAGCATGCCGATCTCGTCGGGGCCGTCGTACGCGGCCCAGAGATGGTGGTCGGGGGTGCGCAGACCGGCGGGCAGCAGCCGCTCGTAGTCGTCGCGCGCCTTCTTCCGGGCCTCCGGCTCCGGCATGGCACCGGACGCGACGATGTGCTCCGCGTAGGTCACCTCGGCCCGCTGCCGGTAACGCAGGTACTGCTCGTCGGTCATGGGTTCCAGCCGCACCGTCACCACGTGCCGAACCCTAGGCCACCCGGTTGCCGTCGGCCACCCCGTGATCGCCGCCGATCAGGCGGGAGCGGGCGCGTGGGTGCTGTTCGGCTCCACAGCGATTCGGTACGCACATCGGATTCGCTGTGGGCTCGGACAGCGATACCCCCGGACACCTGGCGACGGGCGACCGTCATCCGACACGGGGCAGCGCGCCGGCCCGCGGCTGCCTAGGCTCGGCCGGTGACCCGATACCTGCTCGTGCCGGGGCGTGGCGCCCCGCGGCCGGAGCACTGGCAACAGCGGTGGGCCGACGCGCACCCCGAATACCGGTGGGCGCCCTACCCGCCGGGTCCGCCGTTCGACCTGGACGCCCGGGTGGCCGACCTGCACGAGGCGATCACCGCCGACGACGATCCGGCGATCCTGATCGCGCACAGCGCGGGCTGACTCGCCACGGTCGTCTGGGCCGCCCGGCACACCGGTCCGGTACGCGGCGCCCTGCTCGTCGCACCGCCCTACCTAAATCCGAACCGGACGTACGGCCCGGACGAGGTGCGGTGGGAGATCCCCCGCGAGCGGCTGCCCTTCCGGGCCGTCCTGGTGGCCAGCCGCACCGACCCGTACTCGACGTACGAGCAGTTCCGGCAGCAGGCCGACGACTGGGGCGCGGAACTGTTCGACGCGGGCGACGCCGGCCACGTCGAGACCGCGGACGGCTACGCGCCCTGGCCGGACGGTGAACGGCTGGTCGCCGCGCTCGGGACACCGCTCCCACCCCGGTCCCTTTAGGATCATGTCGTGAAGGTGGTCGTCGCGGGCGGGTCGGGTGCGCTGGGGCGTCGCCTGTGCGCGGACCTGGCCGCCCGGGGCCACGACATCGTGGTCCTGACGCGCACGCCGCGGCCGGGGCCGCACCGGCAGGTGGCGTGGGACGGTGCCACCGTCGGAGCCTGGGCCGGTGAACTGGCCGGCAGCGCGGTGGTCAACCTCGCCGGCGAACTCGTCGACCGCCGCCCCACCGCCGCCAACGTCGAACTGCTGACCCGGTCGCGGGTGGCCCCGACGCGGGCCCTGGCCGACGCCGCCGGCCGACTGGACCGGCCCGTGCCGGTGTGGATCCAGGCCAGCACGCTGGCGATCTACGGCGACGCCGGGGAACGGCTGCTGACCGAGGAGTCGCCCGAGGCCGACGGCCCGCCGCAGATGGCAGGTGTGGCGCGGGCCTGGGAGGCCGCCGCGGTCGACGTGCCCGCGCGGCGGCGGGTGGTGCTGCGGACCAGCATCGTGCTCGACCGGGACACCCCGGCCCTGAACCGGCTGACGGGGCTGGTGCGGTTCGGACTCGGCGGCCGGGTCGGCACCGGCCGGCAGTGGTTCAGCTGGATCCACGTCGACGACTGGCTGCACGTCGTGCGCCACAGCCTGGGTGACCCGGCCGGCCCCGACAGCGCGCCGGACGCGGCGGCGCCGGACGGGGTGCTGCTGGCGACCGCACCGAACCCGGTACGCAACAGCGAACTGATGGCCGCCCTGCGTCAGGTGCTACGCCGGCCGGCCGCCCCGCCCACGCCGGCCGTCGCCGTCAAGCTGGGCGCGGTGTTCCTGCGTACCGATCCGGCGCTGGCCCTCACCGGTCGCCGCGCGGTGCCGGCCCGGCTGACCGACGCCGGTTTCACGTTCCGGCACCCGCACCTCGCCGGCGCCCTGGCCGACCTGCTCGGCTGAGCCGAACTCGCCCACACACACCGGCCCGGGCAGCCGGTGCGGCCCGGGCGACGATGGTGGTTCAGGACCGGAACGGGCCCCGGACCTCGTACGTGATGCCGCCGCTGCCGGCGGACGCGCCGGACGTGCCGCGCTGCGACGAGAAGTAGAGCCGGGTGCCGTCCGGGGCGAACGCCGGGCCGGTGATCTCCGACTCGGACTGGCCGAGGATGCGCAGGAACGGGGCGACGACCCCGTCCGGCGTGATGACGTTGATCTCCATGTTGCCGCCGTCCTCGGCGACGTACAGGTCGCCGGACCCGGCGCCGGTGATGTTGTCGACGCCGGTCAGCGGCGCGGCCCCGCCGGGGATCCGGGCGGCGTCGTACGCGAGGTCGATCTCCTGGTGGACCGCGTCGTACGCCCACACCCGGTTGTCGCCCTTGGTGGTGAAGTAGCAGACGCCGTTGTCGTACCAGCAGCCCTCGCCGCCGTCGAAGTGCAGTGCGGCGCCGACCTGCCGGCGGGTCGGCGTCGGGAAGCCGTCCCGGTCCGGGATGTCCTGCCAGGTGACCGGGCCGCTCAGCGTGCCGGCCGGTCCGCACAGCACCTGTACCCGGCCGGTGCGCAGGTCGCCCCAGGTGTCCGGGACGAAGCGGTAGAAGCAGCCGTCCCCCTCGTCCTCGGTGAGGTAGACGACGCGGCGGTCGGGGTCGCAGGCGGCGGCCTCGTGCTTGAAGCGGCCCATCCGGGTGCGTTCCTCGGCCTGCCGGCCGCCGTCGGGCCAGGTCTCGAAGACCCGGCCGAGCGGTACCTCCTCGCAGGACAGCCAGGTCCCCCACGGGGTGGCGCCGCCGGCGCAGTTGACGTTGGTGCCGGACAGGATCCGGTACGCCGACGCGATCGTGCCGTCGGCGTTGAACCGTACGGCGCCGGCGCCGCCGGCAAGGGGGATCTCGGAGTTGGAGACGTAGATCCAGCCGTTGCCGGCCGGGAAGCAGGCGCCGCCGTCGGGTGCCCAGTGCCAGGTGTACGAGGTGCCGGCGACCCGTTGCCCGGAGCGGGCGATGACGCGGCTGGTGAACCCGGTCGGCAACTGGATTCCGTTGCCGTCGGCGGCGAGCAGGCCGCCGTACGGGCCGGGGCCGGGCTGGGCGGTCGCGGCGAACGCGTTCTGCCAGAGCGCGCCGGAGAAGGCGGCGGCGCCGGCGCCGACGACGGCGGTGCGCAGGATGGTGCGGCGTTCCATCGGGGCTCCTCGGGGTGAGTCGGTCCCCGACAACCTAGACCCGCAATCCATCGACTGATTCAAATGGAGAGTGAACGTTGTCCGCACTGCCGGCTGGGGCGCGGTAACGGGCGGAGTCCGGAAAAGCGTCGGGGGTGCGGCCGGTTCCGGCCACACCCCCGACGGGGACCTCACCCCGCGACGCCGTCAGCTACGGACGGCGTACGCCGGGCATCGGTTCACAGCTTGGCGCAGTCACCCGACTTGGCACCGTTGATCTTGTTCGGTGCGCCGAAGTCCTTCGCCTGGGCGCTGTTGCCCGCGCAGGCGAGCGCGCCGTTGATCTGGTTGCCGACGAACACCGGGCCGTAGGCACCGGCCAGGCGGCTGAACCGCTCGTTGGCCGAGACCTGGGTGTTGTTCGCGAGCTGGATCGCGCCACGGAACGTGTTACCGGCGATGGTCACGTCCCGGGTGGTGCCGACGATCTGGGTCGAGCCGTTGACCGTGGTGCCGAACATCTGCACCGCCTGGGCGCCGGTCGACACCAGGGTGCCGTTGATCGTGCTGTCCTTGATCACGATCGAGGCACCCGGACGAACCGTCACGCCGCCGTTGACCTGGGCGCCGGTCAGGCAGGTGACGCCCTGCTCGGCGGTCACCCGCACGTGGCGGCCGGTCAGCGTGGTCGTGCACTCCAGCGCGGAGCCGGGCAGCACGGTCGCCTTGTAGCTCTCGGCGTTGCCGACGTTGCCGGCCGGGTCGATGGCCCGGTGCTCGACGACGTGCGTGCCGAAGCCGGGGACGAACCCGCCGATCGGGTGGTCGTCCGGCAGGTGCTGCTCGAACGCCGCCTTCGACAGGCCGCCGGTGCCGAGGTTGCCGTACGTCAGCGCCTTCACGTCCGTGCCGGAGTGCCGGAACTGGAACGGCGACTCGGGCATCGGCTGCTCCGGGAAGCCGAAGTAGTTGAACCAGCCGTCGTTGTTCAGCCGGAGCTGACCGACGACGTAGCGCTCCTCGGCGTAGCCGGCCCGGTTGTCCTGCGGCTCCAGCCACATGTCCCAGCCGTTGAAGTACACCGGGTGCTCCAGGGCGCCGGTGAGCTTGGTCAGCGGCTGCGACAGGGTGCGCGGCGCGGTCGGCAGCGCGTTGTCGACGGTCCACTCGACGCTGTCCGACAGGCCGGGGCCGGCCGGGTCGGTCACCGTCGCCACCAGCTTGTGCGTACCGGCCGGCAGGTTCAGCTTGCCGAGGTCGAGGTTGCGGCTGTTGTGCGGGTTGGCCACCGGCGAACCGTTGACCGACCAGGCCACGTTGACGATCCGGTCGGCCGGGTTGTTGGTCCGGACGAAGACGACCTCGTCACCGGCGATCGGCTGGGTGTTCGGCGTCGAGGAGGTGATCTCGGCGGCCGGCGCGGACGGCGTCACGGTGGTGTCGCCGACCGTCCACTGCCGGGTCTGGACGAACCGCGGCCCGTTGTAGCCGGAGTTCGACGCGGTGTTGTTGGTCGACGGGTTACGGACCCAGTCGATGCCGTCGGGGCCCACCGGGTCGCGGACCTCGACGTGGACGACCGTGCCGGCCGGCAGGTTCAGCGCCTCCAGGTCGAGGCTGCGGCTGTTGCTGGTCTGGAGCACGGTGCCTTCCGGCCCGCCGACCCGCCAGGTGACCTGGAGCTCGTGGTGGCGGGGCTGCCCCGTCTCGACCCACAGGACGCCGTCACGGGCGACGGTGCCGACCGGGGTGTTGCGAATGCTCATCTGGCCGGCGTTACGCATGCCGGTGATCCGGGCGACCATGTGCTCACGGCCGGGCTGGTCCCAGTCGAAACCGATCCAGCGCATGATCGAGTGCTCGCTCGGCCGGCGCTGACCGCAGGGGTAGGTGCCGCCGCCCTCGTGCAGGCCGATCTTGCCGCCGCTGATGCTCTCCTCGCCCAGCCAGCGGAACCACTTGTGCTCGTTGTCGATCATCTGCTGTTCGCTGGTGTACGTGGTGTGGTGGAAGCTGCCCGGCTCGTTGCCGGTGTAGCAGGCCCGGACCACGTCACGCGAGGAGTACGGGTACTCGTCGGCCTGGGTGCCCAGCGAGTGGCCCAGCTCGTGCAGCGAGATCAGCGGCCCCTGCGGCGAGCCGCCGGAGGTCGTCGCGTTCGTGCCACCGATGCCGCCGTACGTGAAGGTGTTGAAGATGGCGAGCGTCTGGATGTTCTGCGACGTACGCGGGATGCCCAGCACCGGCGCGACGTAGTTGTCGAGGATCCGGTTGTGGGCCTGGCTGCCGGTCTCGCAGGGGTTCACGCCCGGCGGGTAGTAGCCGGCGGCGTCCTGGCAGTTGACCGGCGCTCCACCGTAGACGGTGCCGCGCGACAGCGGGTCGGCGCAGCCGTTCTGGTAGATCATCCGCAGCGCGGTGTTCTTGGTGTTGATCGCGCCCTCGCGCTCGCCGGTGTCCCGGATGGTGCCGTCGGGGTGGCGGAACCGGCTGTCGGGGTCGCAGCGTACGCCGTAGTCGATCGAGGCGAGCTCGACGGCGTACACGTTGATGTAGTCGCGGTACGTCCGGAACGGCTCGGTCGCCCACAGGACGGCGAGGTTCCGGTCGACGTCGGCGTGGAAGATGCTCTGCTGGTCGGCCTGGTAGCCGTCACCCATGATGATCAGGTTGAGCCGCTCGGTGGCCGGACCGGTGACCTGCACCGCATGGACCTTCGGCTCCGGCAACGGTGCCGGCGTCTCCGCCAGCGCGGCGGGGGCAGGGCCGGCGACCAGCAGGCTGGCCGCCAGACCCACCACCGCGAGGACTGCGCTCCTCAGTTTCACTTGTTCCACCTCATCTTCGAAAGGTGCCGGTCGCACGCCCGGCACCCGATCACCACCGCCGACCCGCGACGGTGCTGGACCTGACGGCGGGTGGGGGGGGGGGGGGGGCCCCCCCCCCCCGGGGGGGGGGGGGGGGGCCCCGGGCGCGCGCGGCCGCGGCTGTTGGGCCCCCGGGGGGTGGGGAGGAGATACCCC
>NZ_JBFAKM010000023.1:60548-132405 GCF_040655695.1 Polymorphospora sp. NPDC050346
GCGCGGTCCCCCCCCCCGCCCCCCCCACCCCCCGCCCCCCCGGGGGGGGGGGGGCCCCGGGGGGGGGGGGGGGGGGCGCCCCCCCCCCCCCCCCCGCGGGTCTGCTAGCGGATCCGCGAGCGGGCGGCCGCGCTGACGATCGCCCCGCGTTCGCGAGGCTCGATCTTCCCGGCGGCCACCAGGTCGGAGGCCACCTCGGTCACGTGCCGGACGAACTGGCCGTGGTTCGGCCACTGTTCGCCGTCGAGGATGTGGTCGTTGATGGTGCAGGTCCCGGCCAGCGGCCGGTTCGGTACGCCGCTGTCGACGCCGCCGATCACGACCGTCGCCCCGGTGTCGGGGTTGTCGCAGACCGGCATCGCCAGCGGCCCGCCGACGACCGGGAGTTCGAGGGACGCGCCGGCCAGGTCGACGCTGAGCTCGGTGCCCGGCGCCGGGTGCAGGGTGAACTCGTGGTCGGTGGAGAAGACCATCAGGCCGATCCGCTGTCCGGCGGGGATGACCTGGTCGTCGGGCTGCAGGTCGACGGTCACGTCGACGAACTTGCCCGGCACCAGCGGCTTGCTGCGGGTGAGCGAGTCACGGTTCTGCGGGTCGGCCCAGCCCCGGGTGATGACGCTGGTCGTCGAGCCGCGGGTGCTCGACTCGCAGCCGGCCGCACCGGTCCACGGCAGCCGGACCAGCGCCACCGACAGGTTGGCCGCCGCCTTGCTCGACGCGAGCTTCAGCGTCACCTTCGGCGACCCGGAGATGTGCACCGGGGCGGACAGTTCCGGGGTGACGTAGAGCAGGCGGTGCGGCGAGTCCGCGGTGGCGTACGTGCCGACGTTGCAGGCGGTGTTGCCCGCGTCGACGAACCGCTCGACGCCGGTGCCCGGCCGGGCCAGCGAGGTCAGCCCGCCGGTGGTGGCGCCGCCGGCGCTCAGGTTGAGGGTGACCGGGGACGCCGCCGGGTTGGGGTAGTCGGCGTACGGGGTGAGCTGGCTGGCCCCGGTCTCGTTGCGGATGATCCAGGCCTTCGGGTCGTTCTCGACGCCGTTGCGGACGCCGTACAGGTAGCGGCTGAACCACTTGTTGCGCATGTCCAGCGGCGGGGCGCCGCCGTGGCCGCCCTGGTGGAAGTACGCCTGCACGGGAACCTTGCGGGCCTTGAGCGCCTCGATGATCCGGACGCTGTGCTCGGGCATCACGTTCCAGTCGTTGAACGCGTGCGCCATCAGGGTGGCGGCCTTGACGTTCTTGACCTGCGGCAGGTAGTCGCGGCCGGCCCAGAAGTCGTTGAAGTCGCCGGTCGCCCGGTCCTGGTGCCGGTTCATCATGTCCCGGACCTGCTCGATGCAGTACTGGCGCCGTTCCGGGAAGCCGCTGTGGATGTAGTCGAAGAGGAAGTCGATGTCCTCGCCGACCCAGCCGCCGGGGTTCCGGACCAGGCCCTGCGAACGGTAGTAGTGGTAGTACGACGTGTTCGGGGCGATCGGGATGATCGCCTCCAGCCCCTTGACGCCGGTCGTCGCGGCGGCCAGCGGCAGGGTCCCGTTGTACGACGTACCGGTCATGCCGACCTTGCCGGTGGACCAGCTCGTCGCGGAGACCAGCTCGGTCCCGTCGACGCTGGTGAAGCCCTTGGCGCGGCCGTTCAGCCAGTCGACGACGGCCTTCGGGGCCAGCGACTCGTTGCTGCCGCCGACCGTCGGGCAGCCCTGGGACAGGCCGGTGCCGGGCGAGTCGGAGTGGACGACCGCGAAGCCGCGCGGCACCCAGGTGCTGACCTCGCTGCTGCTGACCGACGTACGGTCCGCGCGGTGGGTGATCGGCGGCGGGGAGAGCCGGGCCGGGGGCTGCTCGCCGAGTTCGTGGGAGACGTTCCACAGGTACTGGCGCTGGGTCGAACCGGTCCCGGCGTAGTAGGGGCTGGTCTCGTAGACGACCGGCACCTTCAGCCCGTCGGCGGTCGGGCCGGGGCGGGTGACGTCGACGTGCATCCGGTCGCGCCGGCCGTCACCGTCGGAGTCGAACTCGGTCTCGACCCACAGCTGCTGGCGGATCCAGGTGGTGGAGTCGGCGAATTCGGGGACGATCTGCGCCTGGCCGTCGACGAAGACCGGCCCGGCATTCGTCGGAGCGGCGGCCGCCGGCTGGGTGACCGCCGTACCGGCGGCCAGCGCGGCCACGCACGAGACGGCCGTCGTGACGACCGCCCGTGCACCCAACTTTCTTCGTGTCATATGAGTCCTCCGTCAGCAGTCCTGGTCAGGGCGATCGACGGCCGCCGCCGCGGCGTGCCGGGGCGGTGGCGAGATATGGGGAACGGCCGCCCGGGTCCGGTTCGGTCCCGGCGGCGCTGGTTCAGGCAGGGTCGGCCGGACGTACGGGGGTGGTACGCCGGTGAAGAAGGTCGGATCGACGACGGGTGTTCTTGGTCACGAGACCGTAGCAACGGGTCCCGATCGACAGCACCCGACACCTGACGGAACTTCGCCCTGGCCTGGACCTTCCAACGTCGAACCGGAACCCCTGGTCGGCGGCCCGTCGGGCGGCCCACGGGCGGCGGAGAGCGCTCCCCTACGACCGGGCGCCGGAGGTCGCGGCGCTTCCCCACCGTCGGCCGGTCGACACGGGCCGGGTACGGCGAAGGGCCGGCGGGGCACCCCCGCCGGCCCTTCGCGCCCTGCCGATCAGGTCCGGCAGGCGGAGCCGCCGAGGGTGAACGTGGTCGGGACCGGGTTGCCGCCGGAGTACGTGCCGAGGAAGCCGAAGGTGACGGAGGCGCCGGGCGCGACGGTCCGGTTCCAGGACAGGTTGGTGGCCGTGACGGTGCTGCCCTGCTGGGTCAGCGCGGCGTTCCAGCCGCCGCCGACCCGCTGCCCGGCGTCGAAGGCCCAGGCGAGCGACCAGCCGTCGAGCGCGGTGGTGCCGGTGTTGGTGAGGGTCACGGTGCTGCGGAAGTTGCTCCCCCACTGGTCGTCGACGGTGTAGGTGACGGCGCAGGCGGCGGGTGGCGGAACCGCCTCGAACGAGATCCGGTGGAGCTGGCCGGGCAGGTCGTTGACGAGGTAGAGCTCGCCGTCGGCGTCCTCGCCGAAGCTGGTCGGCTGGGTCGGCAGCTCGCCGATGACGCGGTTCTCGTACGGGGCGCCGGGGGCGCCGGGGCGGATCGCCCACGCGGTGGCCGAGCAGTAGTCGCTGGCGATGTAGGTGCCCCCGACCAGGTCGGCGTACCGCTGGCCGCGGTAGACGAACCCACCGATCACCGCGCAGCCCTCGAAGGAGGTGCGGTAGTGGAACACCGGGTCGGTGTACCTGGCCCCGGCGCGGCACCGGCTCAGGTCGAACACGACCGGCCCTTCCCGGCACGACCAGCCGAAGTTCGCGCCGCCGCCGTTCGCCGGCAGGTGGTCGATCTCCTCGTAGGTGCCCTGGCCGACGTCGGCGATCCAGAGCGAGCCGTCCTGCGCGTCGAACGAGAAGCGCCACGGGTTGCGCAGGCCGAAGGCCCAGATCTCGGCGCGCGCCCCGGCCACCCCGACGAACGGGTTGTCCGCCGGTACGCAGTACGGGCTGCCGCCGCAGGACCGGCTGACATCGAGCCGGACGATCTTGCCGAGCAGGGTGTCGAGCCGCTGGCCGGCGTCGAACGGGTCGCCGGCGTTGCCGCCGTCGCCGAGGCTCCAGTAGAGGTGTCCGTCGGACCCGAACTTGACCTCGCCGCCGTTGTGGTTGGCGAACTCGGCGTGCGGCTGGGTCAGGATCACCTGTTCGGTCGCGGTGCCGCCGGACAGGACGAACCTGGACAGGGTCAGCGTGCCGTCGGGCACGGCGGTGTATGCCAGGTAGAGCACGCCGCTCGTGGCGAAGTCGGGCGCGGTCTCGATGCCGAGCAGGCCGCGCTCGTTGCCGGAGACGGCGACCCGGTCGGTGATGTCGAGCAGCGGCGTGGCGGCCAGTCCGGTGGTCGGGTGGTAGGCCCGGATCCGGCCGGCCTTCTCGGTGATGAACAGCCGGTCGCTGCCGTCGTCGGGGGCCGCGATGGCGGTGGGTCGCTGGAGTCCGAAGGCGACCTGGGTGGTGGTGACCCGCACCTGGTCCAGCGGACGGGCGGTGGCGCCGGGCGCGGCGGTGTCCGGGGCGGCGTGCGCCGGGCCGGGGAGCCCGGCGAGGGTGACCGCGAGGGCCAGGGCGGGGATCCAACGCTTTCGGTGCACTGTCCACTCCAGTCCAGCCGGCGTGCCGTGATCGGGGAATCCCGCGCATCGTATCGGCATTTGCCGATTTTTCGATGACTTTCTGGGAGCGTTCCCACGTATCGGGACCGGGCCGGACCGTCCCCTCCCGACGGGAGGTCCGGCCCGTACCCCTCGTCAGCCGGCGACGGGTCGCCGCGCCTCGCGCCGTACGTTCAGCATCGTGAAGACGCCGCCGGCGACCGGCACCAGCGCGAGCAGCCGGGTACGCGGCCGCAGGTCGCGGCCGAGCAGGGCGGTGACCGCGACCGCGAGATAGAAGGCGCCGTGCACCGGACCGAGCACGGCGCTCACCGGCCGCAGGTGCACGGTGGCGAGATTGAGCAGCAGCACCACGACGCTCGCCAGTTCGAGGATCGAGAGCACTTCGAGGGAGCGCAGCAGCGGCCTCACGAGTAGTCCGACCCCGGCCGGACGATCATCAGGATCACGACGACCGCCCACAACAGGTTGAAGATCCCGGCGAGCATGCCGAGCCGCCGCAACCGCCGCCCGTCGCCGGGAGTGGCGAGCGCGTCCCGCTGTCGCGGGGCGATCTGGAGGGCGAGGATGCCGCCGGCGACGGCCGTCAGCACCATCGCAACGGTGATCCACACCTCGCCCATCCGCCCCTGCACGAGGGCGAGCGCGATCCCGACGACCGGCACGACGAGGGCGGCGATCCCGTAGCCGCGGGTGATCCGGTGCAGCAGGCGGGCGACCCCGACGTTGCGCTCCCCGGCCGGGCGGGTGGCGCCACCGGTGCCACCGGTGCCACCGGTGCCACCGGTGCCAGCGGCGCCAGCGGCGCTTTCGGCGAGGGGCGCGAACCTCGGGAACAGACTGACGGCGACGGCGGCCGGGCCGACGAAGAGGATGCCGGCGAGCACGTGCACGGAAAGAAGGAAGGCTTCCACACCTTCAGCATAACTGAAGGTTAGTCGGGTGCCGATCCCCCGAAACTGCGCCGCATCACCTCGCGCAGCGCGTCCGCCACCTCGGGCAGGTCGGCCGACAGGCGCGCGTCGAGCGTCGCCACCGCCTCGGCGGCACGGGCCAGCACCGCCTCACCCGACGGGGTCACCCGCAGCGTGGACGCCGCGCCGGCCTGCGCGGTCGAGTCCTCGACCAGACCGGCCGCGACCAGCGTCGCGACCGCGGTGTGCGCGCTCTGCACGGTGATCCGGGAGCGCCGGGCGAGCTCGCTGAACGAGATGCCGGGCCGGCCCCGGATGTGCCCGAGCAGGCCGTACTTGCGCGTGGTGAGCCCGATCGGCTTGAGCGCGTCGGTCAGCTCGGCGTCCCACACCCGGGCGGCCGTGAGCAGGGCGATCAACGGGCTGATGGGCGGTGGGCTGGCGGACATGGCCGCAGTCTAGGGCGCGTGCCGAGGTCAGGGCGGCGACCGGCACCGCCTCGACGGCCCCGGCCGGCGACGTCCGCGCCGACGGCTGGCCAGGCGACGCTACCGTGCCGGAGGTGATCGCCGACCTTGCCCGGCGGGCCGCGGACCTCGACGCCACGCTCGGTGTCGCGGCGTCCGCGTTGGACGATCTGCGGCGGGAGCGGGCCGGGCTGACCACCGCCACCGCCGCACCGGGCCTGTGGGAGGACCGGGAGCGGGCACGCGGAATGCTGACCCGGCTCGCGCGGGTCGACGAACGGATCGGCCGATACACCGAGCTGCGCCGAAGGCTCGACGACGTGACCGCGCTGCTGGAACTGGTCGCGGCCGAGCGGGTGGACGACGGTCCCGCCGGCCGGGTCGACGACGAGGCGGCGGCCCTGGTAGCCGATCTCGCCGCGGACCTGGCCGCGCTGGCCGGCCCGGTACACGACCTGGCGATACTGAGCCTGCTCACCGACCCGGACGACGAGCGGCACGCGCTGGTCGAGATCGAGGCGGTCGACCTCGAGCCGGACGGGCTCGACCTCGTCGACCCCGTCGGCACGCTGCTGGCGATGTACCTGGACTGGGCCGCGTGGCGCGGTCACCCGACCGAGGTGCACCGGCGCCGGTTCCGAGGGTGGTCCGGTCTGCGGTCGGCAGTCCTCACCGTCGCCGCACCGTACGCGTACGGCCGCCTCGCCGCGGAGACCGGCACCCACCGGCTGACCGCGACGTACTCGCCGGACGGGTTGCCCCGCACCGCGGCCGCCGTGGTGCGGGTGCTGCCGGTCGCGGTTCCCGGCGACCACGTCGACGTGCGCGACCGGGAGGTCCGCGTCGACCAGCCGCGCGTCACCGGCGCGGACTGCAGTGGCCGCTACCGGGACACGATGGTGATCCTCACCCACCTGCCGACCGGGATCCGCGCGTCGAGTCAGCACCCCGGGCCGGGCTGGACGGTGGCCCGGTCCGCCTGGCGCGAGCTACGCACCCGCCTGCTCGCCGCCGGACGCGGCACCGACGACCGGCCCTCGGGCGAGGTCCGCGCGTACGGGGAACCACCGGGCGCGGAGGCCCTTGAACGACTGCTCCGGGAAGCTGTCCGGCGGCGGGTGACCGGCTAGCGGTCGGGGCGGAGCCCGTCGAGCATGAAGTCGACCGTCCGGTCGGCCTGCTCGCGCGACACCTGCCCACGCAGCCAGGCCGCCGCGCTCGTGAGCGCCAACACGTCGGCCCCGGTGACCTCGGGGCGTACCGCACCGTCCTTCCGGGCCCGGTCCACCAGGGCGGCGGTGGTGTCGGTCATCCGCTGGCAGGCGACGTGCAGTTCGGAGGCCTCGTCGTCGACGCCGGCGGCGAGGATGTCGGCCAGGCCCGCGTACGCCGCCGCGTGGTCGACCATGGCACGGATCCAGTCGGCGAGCGCGTCCTGCGCCGAAGGATGGTCCCGCAGCCGGTCGGCGTGTTCGAACAGCGCGGCGTGCCGGTCCCGCAGCACCGCGCCGAGCAGGGCGCGCCGGTGCGGGAAGTGGCCGTAGAGGGTGCCGATCGCCACTCCCGCCGCGCGGGCGATGTGCTCCAGCGGCGCGTCGGTGCCTCGCTCCCGGAAGGCGGTCTCGGCCTCGGCGAGCAGGCGTTCGTAGTTGCGGCGCGCGTCGGCGCGGGGCCGTCGCTGCCGTGCCGGCGTGGTCATGCCACCTTCCACCTTGCTAAGTCGAGGGCCCCTCGATATTTTATTCGAGGACGCCTCAGCTTAGCCGTCGTGTGGTGCGGCGGCGTCGTGGCGGGCACGTCGAGCGGAGGGCGACCCTCATGATCCTGGTGACCGGTGCGACCGGATCGATCGGCGGACACCTCGTACGCCGACTGGCGGACGACGGCGTCCCGTTCAAGGCGATGGTCCGCGACGAGTCCCGGGGCGCCGCCCTCGGCGTCGACTTCGTCGCCGGCGACTTCGACGACCCCGACTCGGTCGCCCGCGCGCTCGACGGCGTCGACCGGCTGTTCCTCAACGCCGGCGGCGCCGTACCGACCGACGGCGAGCAGCCGATGGTGCGCCAGCAGCGGGAGGCGATCGACGCGGCCCGGCGGGCCGGCGTCAGCCGGATCGTCAAGGTCTCCGTCTGGGGCGCCGAGGAGGGCGGCCGACTGGCCGTGGGCGCGCACTGGCAGATCGAACAGCACCTCAAGGCGTCCGGCGTCGAATGGTCGCTGCTGCGACCCAGCGGCTTCATGCAGAACTTCGTCACCGGCGCGGGATCGTTCACCGCCGACGGCGACCTGATCGGCAACCACCTCGACGCGCCGGTGTCCTACATAGACGCGGCCGACATCGCCGCGTGCGCGGCCGTGCTGCTGACCGGATCGCGCGGTGCCGGCGAGACGTACGTGCTCACCGGGCCGGAGGCGCTGACGCAGACGGAGATCGCGGCCAGGTTGACCACGGCCGTCGGCACCACCGTGCGCAACGTCGGAATGCCACCGGCCGAGATGGCGGCCACCCTCACCGCGCAGGGCCTGCCCGCGCACTTCGCCGACGACGTCGCCACCCTCTGGGCCGGGATCGCGGACGGCGCCCTGGCCGCCACCACCGACGCCGTACGGGAGCTGACCGGACGGCCGCCGCGCACCTTCGACGAGTTCCTCGCCGACCACCGCGACGCGCTGAAGGCTGTGCTCGCGCCCCGGCACTGAGCCGCCGTCCAGGGACCAACGCCCCCACCGGTCGCGGACCCACGACCCTGCCAAGGCCCGACCAGCCCGAATACGCTGGGTTGCAGAACGGCCGAGGAGGTACGTGATGAGGACGTGGACCGTCGACGACGTGATGACGACCGATGTGCTGACCGTCGGTGAGTCGGCGCCGTACCGGGAGATCGTCGACCTGATGACCGCGCGGCGGGTGAGTGCCGTACCGGTCGTCGACGAGTTCCGGCGGGTGCTCGGCGTGATCTCCGAGGCCGACCTGCTCCACAAGGTGGAACTGACCGGCGAAAGTCCCGGCTGGCGGATCTTCGAGGGACGGCGCCGGCACGACGCCCGGGTCAAGGCCGCCGGCATGATCGCGTACGAGCTGATGACCACGCCGGCGGTGACGGTCCCGGCCGGTACGCCGCTCGCCGCCGCCGCGCGGCGCATGAGCCGGGAGAACGTCAAGCGGCTCCCGGTCACCGACGACCTCGGCCGACTGGTCGGCATCGTCTCGCGGAGCGACCTGCTCAAGGTGCACCTGCGCCCCGACGGGGACATCCAGCGCGACATCGTGCGGGAGGTGGTCGAGCGGGTCCTGACCGCACAGGAGGGCACCCTGGAGGTGACGGTGACCGACGGGATGGTCGAACTCGCCGGACGACTCGACCGGCGCAGCTCGGCCGAGATCGCGGGCCGGCTGGCGGCGCGGGTGCCGGGCGTCGTCGACGTCGTCGCCGACGACCTGACGTACGACTTCGACGACGTGGACCCGGCGCCGTCCACGTCGGCCGCCGCCGGCTGAGCGGACCCCGGCGCGACCGGCGGTCTGGCAGGATCGGCCGCATGGCCGAGGTACTGCTGTTCCACCACGCGCAGGGGCTGACGTCCGGCGTACGCGACTTCGCCGACGTGCTGCGGCAGGCGGGTCACACCGTCCACCTGCCCGACCTGTACGACGGCGAGGTCTTCGACACCCTCGAGGACGGGGTGGCCCACGCCGGAAAGGTCGGCTTCGGCGCGCTCGCCGAGCGCGGCCGGCTCGTCGCCGAGGGACTGCCCCGGGAACTCGTGTACGTCGGGCTCTCCCTCGGCGTGGTGCCCGCCCAGATGCTGGCCCAGACCCGGGCCGGCGCCCGTGGTGCGCAGCTGCTGCACGCCTGCATACCGACGTCGGAGTTCGGCGGCGGATGGCCGGCCGGCGTACCGGTCCAGGTGCACGGCATGGACGACGACCCGTACTTCGCCGGGGAGGGCGACATCGACGCCGCCCGCGCCCTCGTCGCCGAGGCCGACGCCGGGGAGCTGTTCCTCTACCCCGGAGAGCGGCACCTGTTCACCGACAACAGCCTCGACGCGTACGACGAAGAGGCCGCCGCACTGGTGACCCGACGGGTGCTCGCCTTCCTGGCCGGCGTCCGCTGACAGGTACCCCGGCCCGCCGGGGCACCTGTGATCATCTGCTGCCCAGCAGTTCGACACGCCGTACGGACAACAGTGGAACAGCTAACGATCACTACGCACCTTCACGTCACGTAGGGCGCGGCGGCGGGCGGCGACGCCGTCGAGGATGACGTCGATCGCGAGCGCGAAGTCGGTGTCGTCGAAGGACTCCCCGCCGTCGGCGGGATTCTCGCTTTCCAGGATCGCCCGGAGCCGGGGGAACTCGTCGTGCCGGTCCGCGACGCGCAGGCGCTCCGCGAGGTAGGCGTTGACCTCGGGGGCGGTCCGGGCGCTCGCCGGTAGCGACTCGGCGAGGCCGGCGCCGAGTTCGGCGTCCGACCGCACGTAGGTCCACAGCAGGGTCAGCACGGTGACGGCCTCGCCGCCGGGCAGTTCCGAACCTTCGAGGGAGCCGAGACCGGCCTCCATCCACCGCACGTAGGAGGGCATCAGCGCTTCGCCGGTGATCGGCAGCGACGAGAGCCAGGGATGGGACCGGTAGGTGTCGCGCATCGCGGCGACCCAGGCGTGGGTGCGCGCGCGCCAACCCTCCTCCGCCGCCAGGTGTGGTGGGCGCCCGAGTGCGGCGTCGGCGGCGAGGACGAGCAGGTCCTCCCGGGACTGGACGTAGCGGTACATGGACATGGTGCCGCCGCCGAGCGTCTTGGCGACGCGGCTCATGGTGATCGCCTCGACCCCGTGTGCGTCGCCGAGCGCGACCGCGGTGTTCAGGATCTGGTCGAGGCTCCACCGGGGCTTCGGCCCCTTCGTGGTGTTCTGCGCGATGCCCCAGGCGGACAGGAGCACCGGGGGCAGGCCGCGCAGTGGCCCTTCGGAAGCTGTCGACGACACGGGACCGATCTTACTGCGTAACCATTACGCATCCGTACTGCGTAGGGGTTACGCTGTCTGGCATGACAGTCGAACCCCCCTCCTCCACCGCGCTCCGACCACCGGCGACACCGGTGCCGGCACTGGCCGTGACCGGCATCCGCAAGAGCTACGGCGGCCACGACGTCCTGCGGGACGTGACCTTCACCGTGCCGAGCGGACAGGTCTTCGCGATGCTCGGCCCGAACGGCGCCGGGAAGACGACCCTGATCCGCGTCCTGACGACCCTGATCCGGCCGGACGCCGGCACCGCCCACGTCCTCGGCCGCGACGTGGTGACCGAGGCTTCCGAGGTACGCCGGCTGATCAGCGTCACCGGGCAGTACGCCTCGGTCGACGAGGAACTCACCGGCCGGGAGAACCTCGTCATGATCGCCCAACTGCTCGGCCGGAGCAGGCGGGACGCCGAGGCCCGGGCCCGGGAACTGCTCGTCGAGTTCGACCTCACCGACGCCGCGGACCGCCGGGCCGGCCGGTACTCCGGCGGCATGCGACGCCGGCTCGACCTCGCCGCCGGCCTCGTCGACTCACCGCCGGTGATCTTCCTGGACGAACCGACCACCGGCATGGACACCCGCAGCCGCCAGGCACTCTGGACGACCATCACCCGGCTCGCCGCGGCGGGCCGGACCATCTTCCTCACCACGCAGTACCTGGAGGAGGCGGACACCCTCGCCGACCGGATCGCCGTGCTCGACGGCGGCCGGATCGTCGCCTCCGGGACCGCCCCGGAGTTGAAGCGACACGTCGGCCGGGAATGGGTCGAACTCACCCTGCAGGGCGGCGACGTCCGGCGCGAGAGCACCGACGGCAGCCCCGACCGCCTGCGCGAGATCCTCAACCGCTACCACGACGAGGGACAGGCTGTGGCCAGGGCGGCGATCCGCACGCCCAGCCTCGACGACGTCTTCCTCACCCTCACCGGACACCCCGTCGACCGCGAGGACAAGCAGCCGTGAAAGCTCTGCCGCTCCCCACCGAACTCGTCTTCACCCGGCGCAGCATCGTCCACTCGCTGCGCAATCTCGACAGCCTCGTCACCGCCGTCGTCGCGCCCGTCGCGATCATGATCCTGTTCGTCACCGTCTTCGGGTCCGCCCTCGAGGGCGCCGCCGGTGGCCCGTACACCGACTACGTCACCCCGGGCGTGATGCTGCTGTGCGCCGGCTTCGGCGCCGCGCTGACCGCGACCTCCGTCCACGCCGACGTCACCAAGGGGGTGATCGAGCGGTTGCGCACCATGCCCGTACGGGCCTCCGGGGTGATCTTCGGTCACGTCTTCGCCAGCGTCCTGCGCAACCTCGTCTCCACCACGGTCGTCGTCCTCGTCGCGCTGGCCCTCGGCTTCCGCCCGCGCGCGTCGTCCGTGGAATGGCTCGGCATCGTCGCCCTGCTCGCCGGGTACATCCTGGTGCTGACCCTCGTCGCCGCGGCCTGGGGACTGGCCGCCCGGTCGGTGGACTCGGCCGGCATGTTCAGCTTCGTCGCACTCTTCCTGCCCTACCTCTCCACCGCGTTCGTACCGGTGGAGAGCCTCCCGGCCTACCTTCGGGGATTCGCCGAACACCAGCCGGTCACGGTCGCGATCGAGACGCTGCGCGGCTTCGCGGCCGGCAGCCCGGACGCCGGTGACATGCTCGCCAGCACACTCTGGCTCGGGTCGATCGGCGCCGTCGCCACCGTCCTGACGGTACGGCTCTTCGCGCGTACCGGCCGGAGGTAGGCCGGGCACCTCACCGTGCCGGAGTCCGGCCGGCCCGGCTCCGGCTGGTGAGGATGCCGAGGATCACCAGGGCCGCGCCGACGGGTCCGTTCCAGCGCAGCGGCTCGCCGAGCACGACGATGCCGAGGCTGACCCCCACGACCGGGGTGAGGTAGGTGACGGTGGAGGCGAGGGTCGCACCCCACGCCTGGATGATCCGGGTGTTCCAGACGTAGGCGACGCCGGTACCGATCCCGCCGAGCACGACCACGCTGGCGACGACCGGGACGGACCACCGCACCGGCGTGGCGCCGGCGAACGGGACCAGGGCGGCGGTGACGACCGCCGCGACGGTGACCTGCGCGGCGGCGATCGTCGTCGGGTCGTACGGGGTGCCGCGCAGAAACCGTCGACTGTAGACGAAGGCGATTCCGTAGCAGGTGGTCGCGGCCAGGCACGCCCCCTGGGCGAGCAGGGGCCGGGTTCCGGCGCCGCCGGTGGGCGCGGTCCACGGCGCCGCGACGAGCAGGACCCCGGCCGCCGCGACGACGAGCCCGGCCGTACGGGTCCGGGTGAACCGTTCGTCGGGCAGTACGGCGAGCGAGACCAGGAGGGTGGTGATCGGGGTGGTGGCGTTGTAGATGCTCGACAGGCCGGACGGGATGTACTGCCCGGCCCAGGCGAAGAGCAGGAACGGGGCGACGCACAGCAGCACGGCGATCACCGTCAGATGTCCCCACACCCGCACCCCGCGCGGCCAGCGGCGCCGTACGGCGAGCATCGGCACGGCCAGGACGGCGGCGCCGCACGCGAGGCGGCCGAACACCACCTGCACCGGCGACAGACCGTCGAGGGCGACCCTGATGAACAGGAAGCTGGCGCCCCACACCAGCGCCAGCAGCGTGAATTGCACCGCCACGAGCCGGTTCCCGGCATCGTCCATCCGCTCCTCCTCGCTGTGCCCGGGTCCACGTTCGGGCATCGCCGTACGATGAGGCAAACAGATCTGTTTCATAGGTCGATCTGTTTTCCTCATGGAGGTCGGGCAGTGACGACGTTGCGCCAGCTCCGGGTTTTCGTCGCCATCGTCGACACCGGCGGGTTCGCCGCCGCCGGTGCCGTGCTCGGCACCAGCCAGTCGTCGGTGTCGCACAGCCTCGCCACCCTGGAGTCGCAGGTGGGCGCGGCGCTCGTGCACCGCTCCCCGGTCGTCGTGACGACGCACGGCGCCCGCCTGTTGCCGTACGCCCGCGCGACGCTGGCCGCCGCCGACGCCTTCGACGCCGCGACGCCGTCCCGTACCCCCACCACCGGCACGATCCGGCTCGCGGTCACCCCGACGGCCGGGCACCGCCTCGTCCCCGACCTCCTCACCCTCTGGCACACCCACGCGCCCGGCATCCGGGTACGGCTCCTCGAAGGTGACGACGTCGAGGTCGCCGAATGGCTGGCGACCGGGGCGGCCGACGCGGCCGTCCTCGTCGACGCGCCGGCCGGCACCGGGCCGGTGGTCGCCCGCGACGAGTTCCGCGCCGTCACCCGTACCGACCACCCGCTCGCCGGCACCGCCGCGATCCCGCTCGCCGATCTCGCCGAAGACCCGCTCCTGGTCTCCACCGCCGGCTGCGAGCCCCAGATCCGGGAACTCCACCGGCGGGCCGGCCTGCCCTACCGGCCGGCCCAGCGGGTACGCGAGCTGACGACATTGATGGCGATGGTCGACGCCGGCCTCGGCGTCACGCTCATGCCCACCCTCGCCGGGCCGATGCTCCCGGCCGGGCTGGCCATGACCCCGCTGGCCGACACCCTGCGCCGTGTCCTCACCCTGGGCGCCCCGGCCACCCGCCCCCGCCACCCGCTGGTCGGAAGGCTCCTCGACCTCACCGCCGAGCACCGGTCACCGGACGGACCGACCGGGCCGGTGCCGGCCTGACGCGGGCACGTCCGGTCGCCCGTGGATTCGGCGACGCGGTGACGTGAGATCGGGTCTTCGTCGACAGAATTACTTGCGCAGTCAACCAAGTTGGGTCACGATTCGACGGTAGTCGATACCAAGGAGGAATCGCATGAATCGGACGCGAGCGAGGATCGGCGCCGGCCTGGCCGCCGCCGCGGTCATGGCCGCCGGGCTCGGGATGGCGCCCGCGCCCGCCTCGGCCCAGCCGTCCGGCCTCGCCTTCTACAGCAGCTTCCCCTTCACCACCCCGGTCGTGCACCTGTCCACCCCGACCGGCGAATGCACGCCACTGCCCGGGACGGTCATCGGCCACGTCGGCTGGAGCGGCTTCACCAACGTCGTGATGTACCGGACCGCCGACTGCACCGGATACGAGACCAACACCGGAACGCTGCGCACCTACGACGCCGGACGCTTCCAGAGCTTCCGCGCCTTCTGACCACCACGCCGGGACGGGTGCGGGCACTGCCCCACCCGTCCCGGTGCGTTTCCGGGGCGGCGGCGCGCTGTCGTACCCGTGGTCCATGATCTCTCCCGTACGGCGGCGCCGGGGCGGCCCGGCGCCGGCATCGTCGTGGCCGGCGCCGGTTGCCGGCGGGGTGGGAGGTCGTAGTGGCGGACGTGGACCGGGCCGCGTGGCGGCGACGCAGCGCGCTACGGGTGGTGCCGCCGGCGCGGCCCCGGAAGCTGGCCAAGGTGCCCTTCGTCGAGTTGGCCGACGGCCGGCTGCAGGGTGTGGTGTCCAGCGGCTCTGACATCGAGCGGGTCTACGTCTCGTCGGTGACCTCCGGCAGCCACGCCTACCACTGCAGCACCAACAACAACCGGCCGTGCGGCGGCCTGCGCGGCGCCCCCTGCAAGCACCTGCACGCGCTCGCCGACGAGGCCGTGCTCCAGTACGGCATCGACCGGGTCGCCCGCTACCTGCGGGTGGAGGTCGAAGCCGGGGTGGACACCGGCACCGGGCTGCTGCGCCGGCTGGACGCGCGGCACGAGCCGACCCCGGCCGCCGTGGTGTTCAGCCGCTTCCTGCGCCACCTGGCCTACCTGGAGCTGCCCGGCAGCACGGCCCCCCTGCCCGAACTGCACTGGTTCCCGGCGACCGGGGCGGCCCGCTGATGCTGGGCACCCAACTCGCCGTCCTGAACGACGGCACCCCGGCCGGCTTGACCGACGCCCTCGACGTCGTCGCCGGATTCGACGAGGCCCTGACCGACGGCTTCGCCCGGGTGGGCGAGCCGGGCGCCGCCGCACTGGCCGCCCTCGCCGGCGCCCTGGCCGGCACCCCGCTCGGCGACCGGGTGGCCGAGGCCGTGGACAAGATGACCGCCGGTTCGGTGGCGCGCGAGCATCTCGTCACGCTCGCCGGAGCGCGTACGGCGCTGCTCGGCGCGACCCACGACGCCCTGCTCGGGCGGTTCGACACCGCCGTGGCCCGGGACCGGGCGGCCTGGACGTCCACCACGACCCGGCCGCCGGCGGAGCACCCGCTCGACGGCGCCCGTGCCTGGCTGCACGAGGTGGCGGTCACCGGCTGGCGGGGCGTCGACCACGAACTGCTGGCTGCCGCCGGGGCACAGGTCGAGGCGCTGTTGCCGGTGCCCACGCTGCGCCGGCTCGCGGTCCTGCTCGACGGGCTGGCCGCCGAACTGCGGGCCAGCGTCCCGATCGGCACGATGCCGCAGGTGCCGACCCGCCGCTGGGCCGACCTGTGGACCCGTGCGACGCTGCTCGCCCACGTCCCGCCGGCCGGCACCGGGTCGGCCGCCGCCGAACTGGTCACCGGGCGGCTGCTGCCGCTCGGTGCCGACGTACACGAGCACGACACGGCGGTGCAGGTCCAGGTGCACGGGATCCTCGAACCCGCCGACGGTTCGCCACCACGACTGGTCCGCACCGCGGTCGGCGCCGCGAAGGTCGACACGATCGTCGGTCCGGCGGTGTGGCAACTGCTCCAGGCCCACCCCGTACTGCTGGCCGCCCTGGCGCACCGGCGCGGCCTCACCGTCACCGACCTGCCGGTCAGCGGCGGCGACCTGCTCTGGCACGACGACCTGGTCCAGCTCGGCGAGCCGGCCGACCCGTTCGCCACCGCCCGGGTGCTGCTGCCCACCGCCGTCGCGGCGGCCACCGCACCGCTGGACCGGCACCCGGTCGGCATCGCCGAGCCGGTGCTGCTGGAGGGTTACGCCGTACGCGCCGACGACGGATCGCTCAGCCTCGAACTCGACGGCCACCGGATCGCCGTCGCGGTCGACCGGCTGCCGTCGTGCGGCCCGCTCACCGCCGAACTGGTCGCCTCCTCGTCCGCCTGCCTCGGCCTGGTCAGGTGGGACGACGGGTGGCGCGTCCAGCCGCTGGCGGTGCAGGCCACGGTGAAGCGCCGTACGGTGGCCGCGCACAACGGCGACTGGGCCGAGGGCGTCACCGACCCCAAGGTGGCCAAGGCCGAGGCCAGGTCGGGCGATGTGGTGGCGGTGCTGCGCGAGCGCGCGGGAAGGCTGCTGCGGAAGTGACCGGCCCCGACACCACCCACGACCACTCCGACGAGAACCGCCGCCAGGTGCTCTACTGGCGGCTGCTGGCCCGGCTCTTCGACCCCGACGAGCAGCCCGCCCTGGAATCGGCGAGCGTCGCCGTCGTCGACGACCTCGGCCTGCCGGCCGCGCTGCTCGACCCGGCGGTCTCGGTCGACAACGTCGTCCAGCGCTTCCCGGCACTCGCCGACGAACTGCGCGGCCTGCTGGCACCGGCCGAGGCCGACGCACCGGCCGGAACCGGTGCCCCTGCGGACCCCACGACCCCGGCGGGCGAGGCCGGCGAGCCGGACCCGGTCGGCCGCGACGAGGTCCGCCGCGCCGCCCTGGTGTCGAAGCTGCTGCTCAACGTCTTCGCGACCGGTTCCGGCGCGGTCACCGCCGGCCAGCTCGCCGGCTGGCAGTCCGACGCCGGCTGGTTCGAGCAGGCGCTCGGCTTCGGGCCGGGCGAGCTGCGCCGGCAGGGTGGCAGCGGGCTGGGCGGCACGCTGGCCGGTCTGGAGGGTGACCTCGTCCGGCGGATGCGCCTGCGCGAGGTGCTGGCCGACCCGGCGCTGGCCAGCCGACTGACCCCCAGCATGTCGCTGATCGAGCAACTGCTGCGCGACAAGGCCAACCTGTCCGGGGTGGCCCTGGCCAACGCCAAGGCGCTGATCCGCCGTTTCGTCGACGAGGTCGCCGAGGTGTTGCGTACGCAGGTCGAGCAGACCAGCGTCGGCACCATCGACCGGTCGGTGCCACCGAAGCGGGTGTTCCGCAACCTCGACCTCGACCGGACCATCTGGCAGAACCTGACCAACTGGAGCCCGGACGACGAGCGCCTCTACGTCGACCGGCTCTACTACCGGCAGACCGCCCGGCGCACCACACCGGCCCGGCTGATCGTGGTGGTCGACCAGTCCGGTTCGATGGTCGACTCGATGGTCAACTGCACCATCCTGGCGTCGATCTTCGCCGGACTGCCCAAGGTGGACGTACACCTGATCGCGTACGACACCCGGGCGCTGGACCTGACGCCGTGGGTGCACGACCCGTTCGAGGTGCTGCTGCGCACCAACCTCGGCGGCGGCAACGACGGCCCGGTGGCGATGGCGATGGCCCGCCCGAAGATCGTCGAGCCGCGCAACACGGTCATGGTGTGGATCTCGGACTTCTACGAGTTCGGCCGCTCCCAGCCGCTGTTCGACGGCATCGAGGCGGTGCACCGCTCCGGCGTCCGGTTCATCCCGGTCGGCTCGGTCAACAGCTCGGGCCAGCAGAGCGTCAACCCCTGGTTCCGTCAGCGTTTCAAGGACCTGGGCACCCCGGTGATCTCCGGCCACATCCGCAAACTCGTCTTCGAGCTCAAGAGCTTCCTCACCTAGGAGAACCTTCCCCAATGACCGAGATGCTGCGTGCCCCCGCCGAGGTCAAGTACGCCGACGAACTCGACTGGCTGGAGTCGGTCGACACCGACCCGAAGCCGTTCTCGTGGCGGCTGAGCCCGCGAATGGTCCGGCTGTTCGTCCTGGGCTCCGAACGCGCCGACGGCCTCGACCGGGAGATCCCGCAGAAGTGGTTCGGCGACCGCAGCTTCGTCGAGCGGAGCATCGTGACCCTGGCGTCCGACCGCGGCCTGCTGCTGATCGGCGACCCGGGCACCGGCAAGAGCTGGCTCGCCGAACTGCTCGCCGCCGCGATCTGCCGCAACTCGACCCTGGTCGTGCAGGGCACCGCCGGCACGACCGAGGACCACATCAAGTACTCGTGGAACGTGTCGATGGTCATCGCCAAGGGACAGTCCCGGCAGTCGATGATCCCGTCGCCGATCATGACGGCGATGGAGCAGGGCGTCGTCGGCCGGTTCGAGGAGCTGACCCGGTCCACCAGCGACGTGCAGGACGCCCTCATCTCGATCCTGTCGGAGAAGTACGTCTCGATCCCCGAACTCGACCACGACAACATCGTCTTCGCCAAGCCGGGCTTCTCCATCATCGCGACCGCGAACAGCCGTGACCGGGGCGTCAACGACCTCTCCTCGGCGCTCAAGCGGCGGTTCAACTTCGTCCGCGTCCCGGTGGTGACCAACAAGCGCAGCGAGGCGGAGATCGTCCGGTTCCGTACCGAGGAACTGCTGCGCCGGCACCGCATCGAGTTGGAGGTGCCGCCGACCCTGCTCGACATCCTGTTGCAGAGCTTCGCCGACCTGCGCGCCGCCGCGGCGTCGGCGACCAGCGACGACGAGAAGCTGGAGTCGGCGCTGTCGACCGCCGAGCAGATCGGGGTGCTGGAGGACGCCATCCTGCACAGCCAGTTCTTCGGCGACCGCACCCTGCGGGCGGCGACCCTGGCCGGGTCGCTGATGGGGTCGCTGGCCCGGCGCAGCCCGGAAGACCTCGCCATCCTCAACAAATACCTGCACGGGGTCGTGGAGCCGCGCGCCAAGCAGGACGGTGACACCTGGGGCGACTTCCTCGACGGCGGCCGCCAGGCGATCGCCGCCCTGTCGTGACCGCGCCCGCCACGGCCGGCCCGTTCGGTGCGCTGCGTGAGCAGCTCACCGACGCGGCCGCCACCTTCGCCGACTCACCGGACGCGCTGAACGGCATCCTCGCCGGCATCGTCGACGACGTCGACCGGGCGCTGGGCGAGCCGCTGGAGATCTTCCCGGTCTGCCACCACTCCCCGGCCTCCGCGCTGGCGATGGTGCGCCGGCTGCGGGAGAAGCGGCCCCGGGTGATCTACCTGGAACTCTGCGAAGACCTCCAGCCGCTGCTCGGGGAGCTGCGCAACTGCCGCCTGCCGGTGGCGTTGCAGGCGTTCGCGTCCGAACTCGACGGCTTCCCGGCCGAGTGGGGTCCGCTGAGCGTGGTCGCGCCGGTCACCGAGGCGTCGGCGGAATACCAGGCGATCGCGTACGCGCTGGAGACCCCCGGGGTCGAACTGGTGCTGGTCGACCGCTCCACCGACCACGTCTTCCAGTGGCTGCCCCGGCCACCGGGATCGGCGCCGCCCGACGGGCCGGCCGGGGTGGCCACGGAGGCGGAGGAGGACGCCGCCCTGCACGGCGACGCGGTCGGGGTGGAGATCGGCGACCTGCGCCCCGGTTTCGCCGACCTGGAGACCTACCTGCTGCACCACGGCAAGGTGCGGCACTGGTCGGAGTGGTGGGACCAGTACGTCGAACAGCCGCTCGTCGACGCCGACCACGACACCTACCGGCAGGTGATGGTGCTGATCGGCAGCCTGTTCCGGCGGCTGCGGCCGGCCCGGTCCGAGCGGCTGGACCGCGACGAGGACCGGGAGCGCTACATGTGGACCCGGATGCGGCAGCACCTGGCCGCGTCCGGTGCCGACCCGGCCGACTGCCTCTACGTCTGCGGCGCCTTCCACGCCGCCAGCCGCGTCGAGCAGTTCGGGCTCGCCGCCGACGCCCCGGCCTACGAGATCACCCCACGGACCGGCACCCGCTGGCGGTACGGGCTCATCCCGTCCAGCCACTCCGCGATCGAGGCGCAGTTCGGGCTGGCCTCCGGATCGGTGTCGGTCGCCTCGGCGACCTGGACCAAGGCGGTCGGCCGGTCCCGACTCGTCCCGTTCCGCCTCGACGGGCAGCGCGGCGGCCGGCGGACGACCACCCGGGGTGGCTCCGCCGCCGCACCGGCGCCGGCCGGGCCGGTCACCGACCGGCTCAGCGGCTTCCTGGCCGAGCCGCCGACGCTCGGTGGCCTCGACGAGGCCGAACTGCGCGGCTGGTGCGTCGACATCGTCCGGCTGGCCCGCCGCAACGGCTATCTGGCCAGCACCGCCGACGCGATCGCGGTCTTCGAGACCTCGATCCTGCTCGCCAACCTGCGCGGCCGGCCCCGGCCGACCCCGTACGACTTCGCCGACGCCGCCGTCACCTGCGTCGAGAAGGACGTCGTGCCGGGCCGGCGGGACGTCCGCCGGCTGTGCGAGATCCTGCTCGGCGGCGACCGGATCGGGCAGGTCGGCTACGACGCCCTGCCACCACTGGCCCGCGACGTCGTCGACCGGCTCCGGCCGCTCGGCATCGACCCGGAGAAGCGTACGGTCCAGCGGGTCCTGCTGGACCTGCGGGCCGATCCCCAGCTGGCACCCTGTTCGGACCTGCTCTGGATGCTGCGGCACCTGCTGCCGTCCGACGCGGCCCGTCCGATCATGGGCGAGCGCCGGTTGGGGCACCGGTCGATCCAGGAGAGCTGGGACGTGGCACTCGGCCGCAACCAGCGGGCGCTGATCGAACTGGGCTACGAGGGGGTGACCGTCGAGCAGGTGCTGGAGCAGCGGCTGCGCCGGGCCGTACGCGGTCCGGACGCGACCGCGGCGGTCGCGCTCGGGGCCGTCGAGGACGCCGTACGGCTGCTCGACAGCCCCCGCCTGGTCGACGACCTGGGGGCGCGGGCGGTCGACCTGCTCGCCGCCGAACGCACCGTCGACGACGCCCCCGACGTGCTGCGCCGCATCCGCCGGCTGCTGGGCCACTACCGCACCACCGGGTCGGCGCTGCCGGCCTGGTGCGAGTCGTTCGTGACCGTCGGCTACGCGCACTACTGCACGCTGCTGCCGACCGCGTTCGTCGACGAGCAGACCGGGGTCCGTCAGGTCGGCGCGATGCTGGGCTTCCTGTTCGGCATGGAGAGCCTGGCGCTGTCGCTGGGCTGCGACCGGTCACAGCTCGAACTCGCCGTCGCGCAGTCGCATCCCGAGACGCCGGCCAAGGTCGCCCTGCTGTGGGCGGCCCGGCACCAACTGGGCCTGCTGCCGCTGGCCGAGTTGCGCGAGCGGTGTGCCGGCCTGCTCGGCAACCCGCTGGTGGTGCCGGCCTTCCCGCAGTATCTCGCCGGGTTCGTGCAGGCGCTGGAGCCGGTTCCGGGGCTCACGCCGTTCGTGGTCGAGGTGCTGTCGTCGGCGTTCGCCCGGCTGCCCGACCCGGTGCTGCTGCCCTGGCTGCCGACGCTCATCACCACCCTGCGCGAGCAGGGCCCGGAGCTGGTGCCGCTGCTGGTACGGGAGGCGGGGCGGACGTTCCCCGGCAGCCTGCCGGCGCTGGACGCCTGGCTGCCGCCGTGGCTGGCACCGGCGCCGTTCCTGGCCGGTGCCGGGGCGGCCGTCGCGGCGGGGCCGGTCACCGACCTGCTCGCCGGGCACCCCGAGGCCGTCGACGCGGTCGCGGCGCTGCTCGGCTGCACCGGCGGGTGGCGGGACGCGGGACCGGCTGCCCCGGCCGGGCTGGCGACGCTGCTCGCCGCCCACCCGGAGACGGCCGTCGCGGTGGCCGACCTGCTCACCGGTTGATCCATTGTGGCCGAACGGGCGGGTTCGGGCACGTCGCCGGACCCGTACCGTCTCGCGGTATGACCGCCGACGAGGCACGCCCGGCCCGCCCCACGCAGGTGGCCGCCGCGTTCTGGCTCCTGCTCGCCACCGCGGTCCTGCTGCTCGGCATCGTCGGGATGACCGTCGCGCACGCCGTGTGGTTCGACGGGGAGATCTCCCGGGTCGCCGCGCTGGTGCCCGACGCCGATCCCGACGAGGTGAGTGGGGAGCGGTTCGGCAACGTCCTGGGTGCGGTGGTCATGGGCCTGCCGACGCTGGTTCTGGCGGTCTGGCTGGCCGCGACGGCGGTGCCGGTGCTGCGCGGCGGCAACGTCGGACGGATCCTCGTCTTCGTCGCCGGGGGTGCGCAGTTGGCGGTCTGCGGGCTTCAGGGGTGTTCCGGTCTGCTGTTCCTGCCGCTGCTGGTCGCGATCGACGACGGCGGGTACGTCGAGGAGGGCGCCGTCGACGATCCGGACGGGCTGTGGGAGGAGTCGGAGTTCCTCGCGACCCTGTATGCCGAACCGATCGCGTTCGGTGACCTCTCCTTCCTGGCCACCGGGGTCGGCACCGTGCTGGTGCTGACCCTCACGGGTGCGGTGGTGCTGCTGCTGGCACTGCCTCCCGCGCACCGCTACTTCGTGCCGCGCCCGGCACCGCCGCCGGTACCGGCCTGGCCGGTCTACCCCGGCGGCTACGCGGTGCCGATGCCGTACCTGGTCTGCCCCGATCCCTCGGCCCACTTCCCGCCGCAGGCGGACAAACCGGCGCCCGCTCCCCCGCCCACCGCCGGGACGACGGGCGACGCTCCCCCGTCCGGCGACGCCACCACGCCACCGTCTACTTCGGACCCCGGCTAGCCGGCCGGGTCCGTTCCCCGGTTCAGCTCGGGGGCGGTGATGGGGCCAGCCGCAGGCCGTACAGGCCGCAGTCGACCGCGAGCGAGGTGCCGGTCACCGCGCCGCTGTCCGGCGACGCCAGGTAGACGACGGCGGCGGCCACCTCCGGCGCGGTGACCAGCCGGCCGGTGGGCTGGCGGGCGGCGAGCCGGATCTTCTCGGCGACCGGGTCGTCGGCGTCGGCGAGCAGCCGGGCGACCCACGGGGTGTCGACGGTGCCGGGGGCGACGCAGTTGACCCGGATCCCCTCGCCGACCAGGTCGGCGGCGAGGGCGAGGGTCATGGCGTGGACGGCGCCCTTGGACGCCGAGTAGAGCACCCGTCGGGGCAGGCCGGCGCCGGCCGCGATCGACGACATGTTGACGATCGCCGCGGCCCGGGACCGGCGCAGGTGGGGCAGGGTGACGGCGGTGGTCCGGGCGATGCCGGTGACGTTGACGTCGAGCACCCGGGCCCACTGCGCGTCGTCGTTGTCCTCGACGGTGC
This sequence comes from Polymorphospora sp. NPDC050346, assembly GCF_040655695.1. NCBI lineage: Bacteria > Bacillati > Actinomycetota > Actinomycetes > Micromonosporales > Micromonosporaceae > Polymorphospora > Polymorphospora sp. NPDC050346. The sequence continues at coordinate 84,081 of NZ_JBFAKM010000023.1, forward strand.
CGACGGCGGAGATGCCGGCGTTGTTGACCAGGATGTCGATCCCGCCGTACGCGTCGGCGACCGACGCGACCGCGGCGGCGAGGGAGGCACGGTCGGCGACGTCGGCGCGTACGGGGTGGACGCGGGGGTCGGTGGGGGCGCCGGCCGGATCGAGGTCGAGCACGCCGACCCGGGCGCCGGCGGCCAGCAGCGCCTCGACGCAGGCCCGGCCGATTCCGGAGCCGCCGCCGGTGACCACCGCGACCAGGCCGTCACACCGCACCGGAACCTCCGGTGCCGTTCATCGGGCGCCATCCAACGGAGAACGCTGCCGGCCGAGCCCCTCGATCGCGATCTCCATGACGTCGCCGGGCTTCAGGTACGGGAACCGGCCGGACAGCGCGACCCCCTCCGGCGTGCCGGTGTTGATCAGGTCGCCGGGGTCGAGGACGGTGAACTGGGACAGGTGCCAGATCAGGTACGCCACGTCGAAGATCATGTCTTTGGTCGTGGAGTCCTGCCGGGGTTCGCCGTTGACCCACGAGCGCAGCCACAGTGCCTGCGGGTCGGCGATCTCGTCGGGGGTGACCAGCCACGGTCCGAGCGGCTGGAAGGTCTCGCACGACTTGCCCTTCGACCACTGCCCGCCGGAGCGGGCGAGCTGGGAGTCGCGCTCCGACACGTCGTTGGACAGCACGAACCCGGCGACGTGGGCGAGCGCGTCGGCGGGCGAGTCGAGGTAGCGGGCCCGCCGGCCGATGACGACGCCCAGCTCGACCTCCCAGTCGGTCCTGGTCGAACCGGGCGGGACGAGCACCGTGTCGTACGGCCCGACCACGGTGTTCGGCGCCTTGTAGAAGACGATCGGTTCGGTGGGCGGCTCGGCGCCGGATTCCGCGGCGTGGGCCGCGTAGTTCTGGCCGACGCACAGGACGACGCCGGGCCGGGCGATCGGCGGGCCGACCCGTTGCCCGGTGACGTCGATCTCCGGCAGGCCGGTCGCCCCGGCGACCCGGCGCAACCCGTCGGTGGCGAAGAACGCCGGGTCGATGTCGGCGGTCAGCGCCGACAGGTCGTAGTGCCGGTCACCGGCGTACAGCACGGGTTTCTCCGCGCCCGCCGGGCCGACCCGCATGAGCTTCACTGACCAACCTCCAGGGGGTTCCGGTTCACGGGGTGGGTACGTCGGCGGGCAGCAGGCCGGTCCGCTTCAGGTCGGCCCAGAACGCGCCGGGGATCTCCCACCCGAACATGGCGACGGCGTCGGCGACCTCGTCGGGGCTGCGGGCGCCGACGACGACGCTGGTCACCGCCGGGTGGCCGAGCGGGAACCGGATCGCCGCCGCCCGCAGCGGCACCCGGTGCCGCCGGCAGACGTCGCGCAGCGCGAGCGCCCGGTCGACCAGGTCCGGCGGGGCCGGCGCGTAGTCGTAGGGGGCGCCGGGCCGGGGGTCGGCGAGCAGGCCGGAGTTGTAGACGCCGGCGGCGAGGACCGCGACGCCCCGCTCGTGGCACAGCGGCAGCAGTTCGGCCAGCCCGGACTGGTCGAGCAGGGTGTAGCGGCCGGCGAGCAGGACGCAGTCGAGGTCGGTGGCCCGGACGAGGTCGGCCAGCATCGGGGCCTGGTTCATGCCGGCGCCGACCGCGCCGACGGCGCCGCGCTCGCGCAGCTCGGCCAGGGCCGGATAGGCGCCGGCGACGGCTTCGGTGAAGTGCTGGTCGGGGTCGTGGATGTGGGCGATGTCGATCCGGTCCAGGCCGAGCCGGTCCAGGCTCTCGGCGTACGACCGCATCGTCCCGGCGTACGAGAAGTCGAAGACCGGTTCGAGGCCGGTCGGTTCGGCCCAGAACGACTGTCCGGCGGTGCCGCCGGGCACGAGCCGGCGGCCGACCTTGGTCGAGATGGCGAACTCGGCGCGGGGCCGGCCGGACAGGGCCGCCCTGGCGCGGCGTTCGGAGCGGCCGGCGCCGTAGAGCGGAGCGGTGTCGAACAGGCGCAGGCCGTGCTCCCACGCCGTGTCGACGGTGGCCCGGGCGACGTCGTCGCCGACGGGGGTGAAGAGCCCGCCGATCGGGGCGAGTCCGAGTCCGAGCCGGGTCACCCGTACGTCGGTGTGCCCCAGCCTGACCCGGTCGGTCGCCCTCATCGGCCGCCCCGGCCCGGGACCTCGTGTCGCACGGTGTTCGCTCCTGGTGGCGGCTCGGGCAAGGGGATTCCCCACGGGAAACAGCTCGCTAGTGTCTACTTCGAACCGACGGTCCCGGTCAAGGGGCGACCTCGGCCGGACGGCCGCCGGGTACGGCGCGGGCCGGCGTGGAGCGGCTGGTCGCCCCACGCCGGCCCGGCCGGCCGGTCAGCCGGCGGTGCAGGTCGGGGTCATCCCCGTCCCGCTGCCGGTGCCCTGGAAGCCGAACTCGGTCGACTGTCCGGCGGCGACGCGGCCGTTGTAGGCCACGTTGGCGAACCGGACCGTGCCGCTGTTGCCGCTCGCCTGGGCGTTCCAGGTGTTGGTCACCGCCGCCCCGGCGGGCAGGGTGAGGGTCACCGTCCACGAGTTCGTGCCCGACGAGCCGGCCGTGACCCGTACGGTGGCCACGAAGCCGCCGGTCCAGGAGTTGAGCGAGACCGACGCGGTGCAGCCGGCGCCGCCGGGCGGGGGCGTGGTCGGCGGCGGGGTGGTGGTCGGCGGGGTCGTCGGCGGCGGGGTGCCGCCGTTGAGCGCGGCCAGCGTGGCGTCGTACGCGGGCTTCTTGTTGCCGTTGCCGTCGAAGAGCAGCGGGGTGCCGCTGGCCCGCCACGAGTCGGTGTCGCGGATGCCCCACACGGTGATTCCGGTGCAGCGGGCGACCGCCAGGCAGTCGTTGACCACGTTGCGGTAGGTGTTGGCCTGGGCGGTGCCGGACCCCTCGATGTCGAGTTCGGTGATCTGTACGTCGACGCCGAGGGCGGCGAAGCTGGACAGCGTGGTCCGGTAGTTGCCCGGGTAGGGCGAGTTGGGGTTGAAGTGCGACTGCAGACCGACGCAGTCGATCGGCACGCCGCGGGTCTTGAAGTCGCGGACCAGGTTGTAGACCGCCTGGGTCTTGGCGTGGGTCCAGTCGTCGGTGTTGTAGTCGTTGTAGCAGAGCTTGGCGCCGGGGTCGGCGGCACGGGCGGCGCGGAACGCGGCCTCGATCCAGTCGTTGCCGGTGCGCTGGAGGTTGGAGTCGCGGCGGGCGCCGCTGCTGCCGTCGGCGAACGCCTCGTTGACCACGTCCCAGGAGTGGATCTGTCCCCGGTAGTGGGTGGCGACCTGGGTGACGTGGTTGAGCATCGCCGCCCGCAGCGCGCTGCCCGACATGTTCTGCATCCAGCCGGGCTGCTGGGAGTGCCAGGCCAGGGTGTGGCCCCGCACCTGCATGCCCCGGCCGCGGGCGTGGTTGACGATCCGGTCGGCGTTGGCGAACGTGAAGACGCCCTGTTGCGGCTCGGTCGCGTCGATCTTCATCTCGTTCTCGGGGGTGACCGAGTTGAACTCGCGGTTCAGGATCGTCGCGTACGTGTTGTCGCTGAGCTTGTTGGCGGCCACGGCGGCGCCGAAGTAGCGGCCGCGTTCCGCGGCGGAGGCGCCCAGCGTCGTGGCGGCGTTGGCGGAGGTCGTGACGACCAGTGCCAGGCCGGCGGCGAGGGCGCCGACCGCGGCGACGGTGGACACGACGCGCAGTCCGCGCCTGGTAGCCGGGCGGCGCGTGCCACCCCGGTCGGAGTTGCTGTGCATGAGATGTCACCTCTCTGGCAACGATGTGGACGGAACGTCGATCCCTCCTGCCGTGGGACGGGACCGCAGGAGGGCTGTGCCGGACGGGAAGCCACCGCATGGTGGGTCGCCGGCCGGGTGCCGGGCAGGCACCGACCGGGTGTCACTCGCCGCGCGCGAACGGTTCGATCCGGACGGCCCGGGGTCACGGAATCGACGTGACTCAATCCAGATCGCCGAAAGACTAACCGAGAAATTCCGGTAGTTCAATGCACGGATGAACTGGATCAGTTTCGCCCGAGGAGCACAGGTCGCCAGGCAGGGCCGATGGTGTTCGGAGCACAGTCGACTGAAAACTTCCGGAAGTTTCGGAACGGATTTTGGCAGCACGACACGAATTTCCGGAGCCGTCAGAAAACGTCACGGCGGCGCCCGGGTGGCCCCGGCGGTCGTCCGCCGGAAAACGACGTGCGGGCCCGCTGAGCGGGCCCGCACGTCCATCGCTGCGGGGCCTCCCGGCCCCGGTGACCTACGCCGACACGGCGGCACCCGACCGGCGGCGCCGCCACGCGGCGACGACCAGGTCGACGACGATGAAGGCGAGCAGCGGAATGCCGAACAGCGGCAGCACCCAGCCGAGCAGGAACACCGCCGGCAGGCCGATCACGATCGCCCAGGTCGGAAGCTGCCACCAGGCGCCCCGGGCAACCGGTGGGGCACCGACGACCGCCCGGCGGTCGGCCCGGGTGGGCCGGCGCTGCCACCACATCCGGTAGCCCCAGAAGATCACGCAGAGCAGGCCGACGGCGAGCGCGGCGAGCAGGATCTGGTTGACCGGGCCGAACAGGAGGCCCATGTGCGCGCTGATGCCCAGGCTGCTCAGCTTCGCGAGCAGCGGCCAGTCGGCGAAGTCGCTGCGGTCCACCACGGTGCCGGCGGCGGGGTCGACGGCGACCCGGTCCAGGCGTACCGGCCACACGTTGTCGACCTGCTCCACCGTCCACGCCGACGACACGTCGGCGGGCGGGACCACCTCGACCGGGCCGGTCAGCCCGTCCGCGCGGGCGATCCGCAACACGTCGTCGATCGCGGCCGGGTCGACCGGCGGGGCGGCCGTCGGAGCGCCGCCGTGGTGCCCGCCGCCGGCGGCCGGCCCGTCCGCACCGCCCAGGGCGGTGGACAGCACCGGCGTACGGGCGTCGAGCGCGTCCAGCCCGGCGCCGAAGTTGGCGCCCGCGTAACGGGACCAGGTCAGTCCGGTCGCGGACAGGAACAGCAGCCCGACCACCAGCCACACACCGGTGCTGGCGTGCCAGCCCCGGGTCCGGCGTACGCCCTTGCGGGCGGCCAGATCGGGCAGCAGCAGCCGGCGCAGCCGACCCCGGGACCCGCGCTGGCGGCGCCACCACAGCGCCAGCCCGCCCAGCGCCACCACCCACAGCCAGCTCGCCGCCAGCTCCGAGTAGTGCCGCCCGACCGTCCCCAGGTGCAGGTTGCGGTGCAGGTCGTCGATCCAGGTACGCACCGGCGTGTATCCGAACCAGGTGGTGAGCTGGCCCTTCACCTGCGCGGTGTACGGGTCGACGTACACGCTGTGCTGGTCCTCCCCCAGCTCCGGCGAGGTGAACACGACCTGCGTCGTCGTCCCGTCGGCGCCCGGCGCCACATAGGTCAGTGTCCCGTCGGGGTGGGCGGCCCGGGCGGCGGCGACCTGCTCCGACACCGGCAGCGCGGTCCGGCCCGCCGGGTCGGCCCGCAGTTCGGTGCCGTAGACGATCGGGTCCAGTTGCGGGGTGACGGTGTAGGCCAGTCCGGTCACCGCCGCCAGGACCAGGAACGGGGCGACCAGCACCCCGGCGTAGAAGTGCAGCCGCAGCAGCAGCGGCCCCAGCCCGTACGTCCGGCGCCCGGCGCCGGAACCGGCCGGCGCGGCCGGCGGCGGTGGGGCTTCGGCCGGCCCGGCCGACCTGGCAGAGGTCAGGGACATGTGTGCTCCGATCAGGCTCACGGCCGGCACGGAGACACCGGCGCCCGCTCAGTAGTCGCGGCGCGCCCCCAGGTAGTTCCGACCATTCTCGCGGATCGATGACCGGTCGCCCCACCCGTGGCAGCCGGGCCACGGCGGGTTGGCGAGCAGCGGCGGTACCGCTACGTGGGGCCGGCGGAGGTGGCCGCGATCGTCGCCACCGTCGGGTCCCAGCCGGACGGCAGCGGAGCGGCCGGGGTGAAGCTGCTCTTCACCGTGACGAACCCGCCGGTGTCGGCGGCCTCGGCGATCGCCATCATCAGGTCGAGCACGTGCAGTGCCTGCTCTCCGGAGGCCCGGTGCGGGCGGTCGAGCCGGATGGCCCGGGCCATCTCCACCACGCCGATGCCCCGGCCGGACCGCTGGCCGGAGATCGGTACCGGCACCCAGTCGTCGTCCGTCGCCCGGCGCAGTCGGGGGTGCCCGTCGTAGCCGTTCGGGTCGGGCAGCGCCAGGGTGGCGGTGGTGCCGGTGATCTCCAGGAAGCCGGCGCGGGAGAGCGGCGAGTCGAAGCTGAACACCAGCGTCGCCACCTGGCCGGCGACGAACTCGACGAGCGCGGTGACGTGGGTGGGCACCTCGACCGGGAAACTGGTCCCGGCCCGCGGGCCGGCGCCGATGGTCCGGTGCGGGAACGCCCGCCGGCCGGCGGCCGCGACCCGGCCGGCCGGCCCGAACGCCGAGGCGAGCGCGGTCAGGTAGTACGGGCCGAGGTCGAACAGCGGGCCGGCACCCCGCTGGTAGAGGAACTCCGGTGACTCGTGCCACGACTCCGGTCCGGGGCTCTGCAACAGCAGCAGCGCGGTCTGCGGGGTGCCGATGGCCCCCTCGGCGAGCATGGCCAGCGCCGCCTGCGTGCCGGCGGTGAGGAACGTGTCGGGTGCGCCGCCGACCCGTACCCCGGCGTCGGCCGCCGCGGCGAGCAGCCGGCCGCCGGACTCGCGGTCCATGGACAGCGGCTTCTCGTTGTAGACGTGCCGGCCGGCGGCGATCGCCGCGCCGGCGACGGCGTCGTGCGCGGCCGGGATGGTGAGGTTGACGACGAGTTCGACGTCGGGGTGGTGCAGCGCGGTCGGCACGTCGGTGGCGTGCGGCACCCCGTACCGGGCGGCGACGGCGCCGGCCCGGTCGAGGTCGAGGTCGGCGCAGGCGACGACCCGCAGGTCCGGGGACGTGATCAGGGTGGGCAGGTACTGGTGGCTGACGGTGCCGCAGCCGACGACGGCGACACCCACGGGTCCGTGTCCGGTCATCGCGGTGCTCCCTGCTCCAGGGCGGTCAGGTATCGGTGGCTCTCCTCGATCGCCTCGAGGACGTCGGTGGCGCAACGGTCGAGTTCGACGATCCGCCGGGCCGCCGGTGCGGCGGCGAGCGCGGCGACGACCGGGACGACCCCGGCGCCGACGGCGGTCATCGGTCCGGCCTCGGTCGCCGGGCCGTCCTTGACGTGCAGATAGCGGACCCGGTCGCCGAGCCGACCCAGGAGTTCCGGTACGTCGGCGCCGCCGGTCGCGGCCCAGTAGATGTCGACCTCGAGCAGCACCTCGGGGGCGAGCAGGTCGGCGAGGACCTCCAGGGCCGGCCGGCCGTCGATCCGGGAGGCCAGTTCCCAGTGGTGGTTGTGGTATCCGAGCCGCAGTCCGTGGTCGGCGGCGCGGACGGCGGCGGCGTTGAGGTCGCGGGCGGTCGCCTCGATCCCGGCGCGGTCGGCGAACCGCCGCGGCGGCGCCATGGGCTGGATGACGGTGTCGGTGCCGAGCACGACCGCGCCGGCGAGGACCGCGTCGCGGTCCGGTCCGAGTACGTCGCCGTGGGTGGCGCAGACGGCCAGCCCGAGCGGGTCGAGCGCGGCCCGTAGCCCGTGCGGGTCGACATGGGTGTCGAACGGCTCCACGGCCCGGTATCCGGCGTCGGCGAGCCGGCGCAGGGTGCCCGGCCGGTCGGCGGCGAGCGGTTCCCGCACGCTGTAGAGCTGGACGGCGAGGGAGGTCATGGTTCCCCTTCGGGAGGCCGGCCGACCGGCGGGCCGGTCCGGGTGGTCGTCTTCACCGGGGCGGTGCGCGTGGATGCGACGCCCACCACCCACTGTCATCGACAGACAACGATATCTGGAGAGGTCGGCCGTGTCGTGCCACGGCTCGGGCCGCAGACCCTGACCACACGCCACCCGCCGCTTAGGGGTGAGCGCCTGCGGATCTCCGGGTGGATCTCCGGAGCCTTCCCGATCCGTCCGGACGCCACGCTCCGTAGCGTCCCCGGCGTGGGTGAGGGACGAGAGGGTGGCACCACGATGCGGGTAGGCGGCACCACGGAACGAACAGGCCGGTCCGGGCACTGGCGATGGTTGCTGACTCTGGCGTTGGTGGTGCCGGTGGTGGCGCTCGTCGCCCCAGCCGCGAGCGCGCGGGAGCGGGCCGAGGTCGAGAGTGTCCTCGACGGCTACGTACGCGACGTCCGGCCGCCCGGCGCGGCGCTGGTGGTCCTGGCCGGCGGGACGCCGCAGACGCTGGTGCGCGGCGAGGACGGCGCCGGGCGGCCCGTCGACGCCGACACGCTGTTCCGGATCGGCTCGATGAGCAAGGCGTTCACCGCCCTGGCGGTGCTCCAGCAGGTCGACGCGGGCCGGTTCGGGCTGACCGACCCCGTCGTCGACGTGCTGCCGGACTTCCGCATGGGCGACCCCGGGCACCGGTCGATCACGGTCCGCGACCTGCTGACCCACCGCTCGGGGATCTCCGCGGTGGCCCAGGAGTACGCCGCCCGGCCGGCCGGGTCACCGGCCGAGGTCGTCGAATCCGTCGCCGGACACCCGCTGGCCGCCGAACCCGGGACCCGTACGGAGTACAGCAACACCGGCTACGGGATCCTGGCGCGGATCGTCGAGGTCTCGTCCGGGACGGAGTTCAACGCCTACCTCGGTCAGCGGGTGTTCGCGCCGCTGGGCATGACCTCAACGACGTCGACCAACCTCTGCGACGCGCGCCCCGACGGGCTGACCAACGGCTTCTCCGCCGTGCTGGCCCTCCGGCTCGCGGTGCCCGAGATGCCGGGTACCTGCGCCGGCAGCGGCGGGATCGTCTCCACCGCGACGGACATGGGCCGGTGGCTCGCGTTCCAGCTCGGTGACGGCACCTCCGCCGCGACGGGTGAACGCCTGCTGTCGGAGCCGATGCTGCGGTCGATGCACGACGTCCCCGACGAGGCGGGCGAGTACGGCCTCGGCTGGCGCGACACGTCGGCGGAGTCCGACACCGAACCCTTCATCGGGCACGGCGGCACCCTCGCGACGTACGCCTCCAGCATCGAGTTCTCGCCGCGGACCGGCACGGGCGCGGTGGCGCTGACCAACGCCGCGGGGGCGCCGGCGCTGCTGACCCACAACGCGATCGCCGCCCTGGACGGCGGACCACGACAGGCGATCACCAATCCCTACGACGGGGTCAACATCTTCCTGGCGGCGCTGAGCGGTGTCGTGCTGGTCCTCGCGTGCGTCGGGCTGCTGCGGGCCCGCCGCTGGGCCGGGCGCCGCACGGACACGACCGGCCGTGGGATCGTCCTGCGCCTGGCGCCGCTGGTCCTGTCCGGGCTGCTCGGGACACTGCTGCCGGTGCTGGTCGGGGCGCTGATGGGACTGGTCGACATCGTGTCGTACCGGCTCGTGCTCTGGCTCTTCCCGATGGTCTACGTGCTCGGGATCGCGATCGTGCTGTCCTGTGTGACCGTACTCGTCGCGCGGTTGACCCGCCTGCATACGGCGCGGCGGGCCGGCGCGGCGGTCGCCGGACCGCACCCGGTGACACAGACGGTCTGACGGGGGCGACGTCAGCCGCCGGTGGCGTACCGGATCCCGCCGAGTAGGTGGGCCAGCACCGCCGGCTCCTCGTACGACCCGACGGTGTGCCCGAGCCCGGTGTAGAACGACCGGCCGCCGAGATTTTCATGGCACCAGGCGATCGGGTGGTCGGTGCCCATCCGGCCACCCTCGTACGACGTCTCGTCGACCCGCAGCAGCACCCGCACCGACGGGCGCGGGTTGGTGCGGAAGTCGTACCACTCGTCGGTGCGTTCCCAGACCGGCGGCAGGTGCGCGGTCGCCGGGTGGTCGGGGTCCTCGACGACGATCCGGCCGGGCTGCACCGCCGGGTGCCGGTCGAACCAGGCCCCCACCAGGGCGCCGTAGAACGGCCAGTCGTATTCGGTGGTGGCCGCGCCGTGGATGCCGACGTAGCCACCGCCGCCGCGGACGTAGCCTTCCAGCGCCGCCCGGGCGGCCGGGTCGTCGGAGATCGTCCCGCTGGTGCTCAGGAACGCCACCGCGGCGTGGCCGGCGAGCCCGGCCGGGGTCAGGACGGCCGGGTCCTCGGTCGCGACGACCTCGAACCCGTGCCGGCGGCCGAGTGTCGTCAGGGCCGCCACCCCGGCCGGGATCGAGTCGTGCCGGAACCCGCCCGTGCGGCTGTAGACCAGGATCCGCATCCGACGATCCTAGAGCGTCGGGCGTGCGACGCGGGCCCGCCGGCCCGGGCCGCGACGGCGAACGCGTTGACGGCGACGACGATCGCGATGCCGGCCCACTCGTGCGGGTCGAGCACCTGGTGGAGCAGGACCAGGCCGGCGAGCGCGGCCAGCACCGGATGGACGCTCATCACCACGCCGAAGAGGCGCGCGGGCACCCGGCGCAACACGATCAGGTCGGCCGCGTACGGCACGACCGAGCTGAGCAGGCCGGCGACCGCCGCGAACAGGATCCCGCCGCCGTGCAGCCGGCCCTGGACGAGCAGGACGACGGCGACCGGCAGGCAGGCGAGCGCGGACACGGCGGTGGCGGCGGCGGGCGCCTGCAGACCGGGCAGCCGGCTCCCGAGCAGGCGGTTGAGCAGGATGTACGCCGCCCAGCAGGCGCCCGCGAGCAGACCGAGGCCGACGCCGGGAAGGTCGCTGGCGGGTCCGGGCAGCACCAGGACGTACACCCCGACGGCGGCGCCGGCCGCGCAGGCCAGGTCGAGCCGGGTACGCGAGCCGGCCAGGGCGACCGCGAGCGGGCCGAGGAACTCCAGGGTGACGGCCAGGCCGAGCCCGATCCGGTCGACCGCGCTGTAGAGGCTCAGGTTCATCGTGGCGAACACCGCCCCGAGCAGCAGAGTCGGCCACCACTGCGGCCAGGTGAAGCGGCGCAGGTCCGGCCGGACGGCCGGCAGCAGGACCGCGGCCGCGACGAGCTGCCGGACGGCGACGACCCCGGCCGGCCCGACGGTGGCGAACGCCTGCGCGCCGACGGCGGCACCGACCTGGCTGCTGGTCGCGCTGGCGAGCATCGTCGCCAGCCCGCCGAGCGACGGGGTCCGGCCGGTGCCGGTGATCTCGGAGGTCATGCCCCGACTGTCCGCGCGGTCGGCGGGGACCGGAAATGCGTCCGCGTCACAGCTATACGCTGGGCGTATGGATGTCGAGCTGCGGCACCTGCGGGCACTCGTCGCGGTCGTCGACGCGGGCACGTTCACCGGGGCCGCCGCGGCCCTGGGCGTGTCGCAGGCCGCGGTCTCGCGTGGTGTCGCCGCCCTGGAGGTGGCGCTCGGCGCCCGGCTGCTCCAGCGCACCACCCGCCACGTCGCGCTGACCGCGACCGGGGCGCAGGTCCTGGCCCGGGCCCGCAGCGTGCTCGACGAGGTCGCCGCCCTGCACCGGGTCGTCGAACAGTCCCGCACCGAACTGCGGATCGGCTACGCGTGGGCGGCACTGGGCCGGCACACCCGACGGCTGCAGAGGGCGTGGGCTGCGGCGCACCCCCGGCTGCCGCTGGTGTTCGTGCAGTCGCCCACCGCCAGCGCCGGGCTCGCCGAGGGCGCCGCGGACGTGGCGGTGGTCCGCCGGCCCCTGCACGACCCGCGCTTCGACACCGCGCAGGTGGGCGTCGAGGCCCGCTACGCCGCCGTGGCCACCGACAACCGGCTGGCCCGGCGCCGGGCCGTACGGATCGCGGACCTGGCCCGGTACCCGGTGGCGATCGACGACCGTACCGGGACGACCACGCCGGACATGTGGCCGGCCGACGCCGCCCCGACCACCATCCGCATCACGCACAGCGTGGACGAGTGGCTCACGCTGATCGCCGCCGGGCAGGCCGTCGGGATCACCTCGGAGGCCACCGCGAACCAGAATCCCCGGCCGGGGGTGGCGTACCGGCCGCTGCGCGACGCGCGGCCGCTGCCGGTCTGGCTCGCGTGGTGGCGCGACGACCCGCCCGCGTACCTCGGCGACCTGCTCGACCTCGTCCGCGGGACGTACCGGCCGCCGGCCGGCTGACCCGTCTGTCACACCCGCGGCCCCGCCGTCGACAGCCGTTGTGGAGGGCGGCCCGCCCTCCCGTCGCCCGGGTGGGCGACGCGGCAACGGTGAAGGACGACGATGGCACGCTTGAACATCAGGCAGCACGCGCCGCAGGGCTTCCAGGCCGTGGCGGACCTGGACCGGTACGCCCGGGAGAACCTCGACGACATCCTGTTCGACCTCGTGAAGCTGCGCGCCTCGCAGCTCAACGGCTGCGCGTACTGCGTCGACATGCACGCCACCGACCTGGAGAAGCTGGGCCAGCCGACCCGGCGGATCTACGCGGTCAGCGCCTGGCGGGACACCGGCTTCTTCACCGAGCGGGAGCGGGCGGCGCTGGCCCTGACCGAGGCGATCACCATGATCGCCACCGGCGTCGACGACGCCGTCTGGGCCGAGGCGGCCCGCCTGTTCCCGGCGCGGGAACTGTCCGATCTGGTGCTCGCGATCGGGACGATCAACGTGTGGAACCGCATCTGCGTCAGCACGCTCACCGCCCCGCCGCCCCTGGTCGGCTAGACGGCCGCCGGATCGGGCGCAACCGGGCCCGGGACGGCGCCGTGCTTGTCCGGGTTGGAGACGTCGAAGATCCGGTGGATCCGGCCGTCACGCACCTGTATCGAGATGACGTGGACGACGCCGGCCAGGGTGACGATCGCGCCCGGCGTGCCGTTGACGGTGACCAGCCGCACGGCACGCCGGGTGGACATCCCGCTGATCCCGACGACGAACCGGGCCACCTTCGCCGGACCGAACAGCGGGTTGCGGGCCGCGCGCCGCCGGCCGCCCCCGTCGTTGTACGCGACGACGTCGTCGTGCAGCAGCGCGACGAGCGCGTCGAGATCACCGTCGCGGGCCGCCGACAGGAACGCCACCAGCAGCGACCGCGTGCCGGCCTCGTCGCCGGCCCGGTCGGCGGCGCCGTTCCCGGTCGGTGCCCCGTGCCGGTCGAGTGTTCGCATGGCCCTGGCATGGTGTTGCCGGGCGGCCGCCGGGGTGATGTCGAGGACCCCGGCGATCTCGTCGTGGCGGTAGCCCAGCGACCGCAGGACCACGACCGCCCGCTGCGGCGGGGTCAGCGTCTCGGCGATCATCAGGAACGCCGTCGACAGGGTCTCCCCCACCTCGACCAGGTCGGCGGCCGCCGGCTGCCGGTCGACGACGACCGGCTCGGGTAGCCACGGGCCGACGTAGCTCGACTCGCGTTGGCGTCTGCGCAGCGCGTCGATCGCGCGGCGCACCGTCGTCGTCGTCAGCCACCCGCCCGGGTTCGCCACGTCGTCCGCGCCGGCCCACCACTCGATCGCGACGTCCTGCACCACGTCCTCGGCGTCGGTCCACGAGCCGAGCATGCGGTAGGCCAGTGCCGTCAACCGACCGCGCTGTCCCTCGAAAAGCGCCTCCCGGCTCACGGAGCGGGACGCCTGGGGACGTGGACCATGTTCCGGACTCTACCGACGGCCGGCGCACCCCGATCGGCCGACGTCGGGTCACTCCCGGGCGAACGGCTCGTCGCTCCACCGGAACCAGCACTCGCCGGCGCCCATGTGCAGCAGGAACTCGGCGACCGGACCGGTCGGCGCCACCAGCGTCATCAGCGTCGTGATGCGGTCGTACGCCGTCTCCCACGCCTCGACGGCGGCCGCGCTGTCGTCGTCCTCGAGCACGGTCGACAGCGCGACCTCCTCGGCGAACAGGGGTGCGACCTCGGCGAACCCGGGCCGGGCCGCGAAACTGCCGCCCAGCCAGGGGAAGTCGGCGTCGGTGACTGTGATCTCACCCAGCACCTCGTCGCCCCGACGTAGCTGCCACACCTCGCCGATCCTGCCCACCGGCCCGCCTCCGTACCGCCCGTCACGTTCAACAGAGTCGCCACTATGGCACCCGTCGCCGCCGCGGTGTACCGGGGGTCGGTCGATGTCGGTGGGGTCGCCGTCAACCTGGGACTATCTCCCGGCGGTAGGCCCGCACCCGTGCGCCGTCGATCAGGATCACCTCGATCCGGCCGTCGGGGTCGAGCGCCCGGCCGACGGAGTGGACCCGTTTGCCGGCGTGGTCGGCACCACCGTCGCGGTGCTCGGGACGGAAGATCCAACCGAGGTGCACAGGTTCAGCGGAGCGCACAGCCATCCCCCCGAATAGCACAGACGTACGAGCGCACAGTCTAGTCATCCGGCACCGGCCGGCGCCCGTACGACACGCGAATCCGCGCCGTCACCTCACCCCACACGGCAGGAGATCCGAGTACGCCGATGCCGTAGGGTCTGAGCTGGGCAAATGGGTGACGGACGCGGGAGGAACCGGGTGACCGCACGAGACAGGCTGGACGCGCGGGACAGGCTGGAAACGATCTTCGCCGACGTGGTGCGCCGCAATCCCGGCGAGGCCGAGTTCCACCAGGCGGTGCGCGAGGTGCTGGACAGTGTCGTACCCGCCCTGACCCGGCATCCCGAGTACGCCGACGCGAAGATCATCGAGCGGATCTGCGAACCGGAACGGCAGATCATCTTCCGGGTGCCGTGGGAGGACGACCGCGGCGAGGTGCACATCAACCGCGGGTTCCGGGTGGAGTTCAACAGCGCGCTCGGCCCCTACAAGGGCGGGCTGCGGTTCCACCCGTCGGTCTACCTGGGCATCGTGAAGTTCCTCGGCTTCGAGCAGTTGTTCAAGAACGCGCTGACCGGGATGCCGATCGGCGGCGGCAAGGGCGGCTCGGACTTCGACCCGAAGGGCCGCTCGGACCGTGAGGTGATGCGGTTCTGCCAGTCGTTCATGACCGAGCTGTACCGGCACATCGGCGAGTACACCGACGTGCCCGCCGGTGACATCGGCGTCGGCGGGCGGGAGATCGGATACCTGTTCGGCCAGTACAAGCGCATCACGAACCGATACGAGTCCGGGGTGCTGACCGGCAAGGGGCTGAGCTACGGCGGTGCCCAGGTGCGCCGGGAGGCGACCGGGTACGGCACCGTGTTCTTCGCCGAGGAGATGCTGCGCGTCACCGGCGACAGCTTCGAGGGCAAGCGGGTCGTGGTCTCCGGGTCGGGCAACGTGGCGATCTACGCGATCGAGAAGGTGCGGCAGCTCGGCGGCACCGTCGTGGCGTGTTCGGACTCCTCCGGCTACGTACACGACGACAAGGGCATCGACCTCGACCTGCTCAAGGACCTCAAGGAGGTCCGGCGGGCCCGGATCGACGAGTACGTGACGCACCGCCGGCACGCCTCGTTCGTCGCCGGCCGCTCGGTGTGGGAGGTGCCGTGCGAGGTCGCGCTCCCGAGCGCGACGCAGAACGAGATCGGCGCGGCCGAGGCGGCGGCCCTCATCGACGGCGGCTGCAGCATCGTCGTCGAGGGCGCGAACATGCCGACCCGCCCGGACGCGGTCCGCGCGTTCGCCGAGGCCGGCGTCCGGTTCGGGCCGGGCAAGGCCGCCAACGCCGGCGGGGTGGCCGCCAGCGCGCTGGAGATGCAGCAGAACGCGAGCCGCGACTCGTGGACGTTCGCCCACTCCGAGCAGCGGCTGCGGGAGATCATGTCCGACATCCACGCCCGCTGCCACGCCACCGCCGACGAGTACGGCATGCCGGGGAACTACGTCGCCGGGGCGAACATCGACGGCTTCCGGCGGGTGGCCGAGGCGATGCTCGCGCACGGCCTCATCTAGGGCGTGCGTCGGAGCGGGGATCTGGTCGGCCAGGCCCCGGGCCGACAGCCCCAGCCCGCTGACGAGCTGAGCGTGGGAGGGGTTATTCCGGCCGGATAACCCCTCCCAGCCTCAGCTCGTCCCACGGAATCCCCGTCCACCACCCCACTCCCAGAGCGATATGCGCCGAACGTCCGTCATGGGCGGGGCAGGTCACGGAGTCACGCGGTTGATCTGGGCGGGAGGGACCTTATCGAGCGTGGATAAGGTCCCTCCCGCCCAGATCAACAACGCCCCATGGGCACCAGGCGACCCCGGCCGCCAGGCGACGCCGGCCGCCACCATTCTCGGGATCCGGGAAGCGTCCGGCCGCCGTCGGCCGTGGCAACCACCGACCGAAACGCCCCGGCAAAGCAAGCGACGGACCGCAGTAGACCGTGACCAGGGGCGCGAGTCGACCGAGCGCCGCCGCACCGTCTGGAGCCCGAGGACATGCGGCGAAGCCGTCATGCCCACAGGGCGCCTCCCGCTTCGGAATCCGCTCCCCCCTTGTGCCTGCCGCCGGGGCCGTCGCCGGGGAGCGAACGTCGGCTCCCCGGCGACGGACGACGGGCGGCGGCGTCAGCGGAAGGCGGCGTGGCCGGTCAGGGTCTGCCCGATGACGAGCTGGTGCACCTCGGAGGTGCCCTCGTACGTCAGCACCGACTCCAGGTTGGCGGCGTGCCGCATCACCGGGTAGTCGAGCGTGATGCCCGCCGCGCCGAGGATCGTGCGGCAGGTGTTGGCGATCGCGAGGGCTTCCCGGACGCTGTTGAGCTTGCCGAGGCTGATCTGCCGGTGGTCCAGCGCCCCGGTGTCCTTCAGCCGGCCGAGGTGGAGGGCGAGCAGGAGGCCCTTGCCCAGTTCGACGGTCATGTCGGCCAGCTTGACCTGGGTGATCTGGTGCGCCGCCAGCGGCTTGTCGAAGATCTGCCGGCTCTGGGCGTAGGCGATGGTCGTCTCGAGGCAGTCCCGGGCCGCGCCGAGCGCGCCGAACACGATGCCCATCCGCGCCTCGTTGAGGCAGGACAGCGGTCCGCCCATGCCGGTCCCGCCGGGGAGCACCGCGTCGGCCGGCAGCCGTACGTCGTCGAGCACGAGTTCGGAGGTGACCGAGGCGCGCAGGGACAGCTTGCGCTTGATCTCCGGGGCCGAGAAGCCCGGGGTGTCGGTGGGTACGACGAAGCCACGGATTCCGTCGTCGGTCTGTGCCCAGACCACGGCGACGTCGGCGACGGAGCCGTTGGTGATCCACATCTTGGTGCCGCTGAGGATCCAGTCGTCGCCGTCGCGGCGGGCCCGGGTGCGCATCCCGGCTGGGTCGGAGCCGAAGTCGGGTTCGGTGAGCCCGAAGCAGCCGATCGCCCGGCCGGCGGCCATCGCGGGCAGCCACTCCTGCTTGTGCTCGGCGGAGCCGAACCGCCAGATCGCGTACATCGCGAGCGAGCCCTGCACCGACACCAGGGAGCGCAGGCCGGAGTCGCCGGCCTCCAGTTCCAGGCAGGCCAGGCCGTACGCGGTGGCGCTGGTGCCGGCGCAGCCGTACCCGGTCAGGTGCATGCCGAGCACGCCGAGTTCGCCGAGTTCGCGGGCGAGATCGCGGGCCGGCAGGCGACCGTCCTCGAACCAGGTGGCGACGTGCGGGCGGACGCGCTCGTCGACGAAGTGCCGCACGGCGGCCTGCAGGTCGCGGGTCTCGTCGTCGACCAGGGCGTCGACGCCCAGGTAGTCCAGCGGGGCGGCGGGGGTCACCAGGGGCACGGCCGGTCCTTCCGAAAGGGTGTCGCGGGATCGTCACGGGTGGCGCGGAGATGTCGCGCCGGGCTTCACGGGCCGCTCGGGGCGGGGTCCTCCGGGAAGTGGCAGGCGACCTGGTGGCCGGTGCCCGTGCCGGCGCCGGCCAGGACCGGCGGGGTCACCTCGCACACGTCCTGGGCCTTCCAGCAGCGGGTCCGGAAGCGGCAGCCGGTGGGCGGGTTGAGCGGGCTCGGTACGTCGCCGGTGAGGATGCGCTGCTCGCGCTCGCGCTCGACGTCGGGGTCGGGGATCGGTACGGCCGACAGCAGCGCCTGGGTGTACGGGTGCTGGGGCCGGGTGTAGAGGCTCTCGCAGTCGGCGACCTCGACGACGGTGCCGAGGTACATCACCGCGATCCGGTCGCAGAGGTGCCGGACGACCGCCAGGTCGTGCGCGATGAACATCATGGTCAGGCCGAGGTCCTCCTGGAGGGATTCCAGGAGGTTGACGATCTGGGCCTGGATGGAGACGTCCAGGGCCGACACCGGTTCGTCGGCGACGATGAACTCGGGGCTGCTCACCAGGGCTCGGGCGATGCCGACCCGCTGCCGCTGCCCGCCGGAGAGTTCGTGCGGGTAGCGGCCGTGCCACTGGCGGCTGATGCCGACCATGTCCATGATTTCCAGGGCTCTGGCGCGGCGTTCGGTGGCGGAGCCGCCGGAGTGGACGAGCAGGGGTTCCTCGATGAGTTCGCCGATGGACATCCGTGGGTTCAGCGACGCGTACGGGTCCTGGAAGATCATCTGCATCCGGCGGCGCATGGCACGCAGCCGGCCGCCGCGCTGGGTGGTGAGTTCGACGCCGTCGAACGTCACGGTTCCCGCGCTGGGTCTGATCAGTTGCAGGATGGCGCGGCCGGTCGTGGACTTGCCGCAGCCGGACTCGCCGACGACGCCGAGGATCTCGCCGCGCCGGATGTCGAGGTCCACTCCGGACACCGCACGTAGGCGGGCCGGCCGCAGCGCGCCGCGTACCGGGACCTTGAAGTCCACGGTGAGGTCGCGGGCGCGGACCAGCACGGTGGGGTCGTGTGCTGTCTTGACCAGTGTGTCGCCGGCGGCGGCCGGTGCCTTGGACATCATTTCTCCTCGACGAGTTGGCTGGCGTACCGGTCTTTCGTGGACAGCCAGCCGCCGTGGGAGGCGTCCTGCATGCCCCAGCATCTGGTCTGTTGGTCGCGGTCGGACGCCTCGCGGGGGGCGGTGAGGCCGGGGGGCGAGTCGAGGCAGACGTCCCGCCGGTGCACGCAGCGGGGCGCGAACCGGCAACCGGACGGCATCGCGGACAGTTCCGGGGGCTGGCCGCCGATCGGGCGCAGCCGGCCGCCGCGGGCCTGGTCGAGGCGCGGGACGGAGCCGAGCAGGCCCCACGTGTACGGCATCTGGGGGCGGCGGAAGAGGTCGCCCGTCTCGGCGCTCTCGACGATCTGGCCGGCGTACATGACGTTGACCCGCTCGGCCATGCCGGCGACGACGCCGAGGTCGTGGGTGATGAACAGGACGGCGGTGCGGGTCTCGGCGGCGAGGTCGCGCAGCAGGGCGAGGATCTGGGCCTGGATGGTGACGTCGAGCGCGGTCGTGATCTCGTCGGCCAGGATCAGGCGCGGGTTGCAGGACAGCGCCATCGCGATCATCACCCGCTGGCGCATGCCGCCGGAGAGCTGGTGGGGGTAGGAAGCCAGGCGGGTCGCGGCGGCGGGGATGCGGACCATGTCGAGCAGTTCGACGGCCCGCGCACGGGCGGCCGAGCCCCGTAGCCGCAGGTGCAGCTTCAGCGCCTCGGTGAGCTGCCGGCCCACCGTCAGCACCGGGTTCAGCGAGGTCATCGGATCCTGGAAGATCATCGCGATGCCGCTGCCGCGGACCGCCCGCAGTTCGCGCGGGCTCATCCGGAGCAGGTCGCGTCCTTCGAAGAGGACCTGGCCGCCGGCGACCCGGCCGACCGGCGGGACGATCAGCCCCATGATCGATTGGGCGGTGGCGGACTTGCCGCAGCCGGACTCGCCGACCAGTGCCACCATCTCGCCGGCGTCCACAGTGAACGACACACCGTCGACGGCGGTGACCGCCCGGCGTCCGGCACCGAATTCCGTACGCAGATCCCGCACTTCAAGCAAGGCCATCGGAAACCTCTGTTTTCTGTTCGCCGAGTGCCGTTATTCGTCAGCCGGGAGTCTTGCACATCCGATCATCGTCGTCTAGATTCACCGAATCGTCGAAGTACGGCGATATTTGAGACGGGGTGGCATGGCGTCGAAGAGCTCGATCGAGAAGGACCGCAGCATCATCCGGGAGCTGGTTCTGGACGCCCGCCAGACAAACGTGGCGCTCGCGGCCAAGGTGGGGCTGTCCGAGGGCTCGGTGCGGCGGCGGGTCGACCGGTTGGTGACCGAGGGCCAGCTTCACTTCGCCGCCATCCCGAGCGCCCCCCTCATGGGACGCCCGGTGCACACCGTGTTCCAGATCCAGAGCGCGCCGGGCACCACCGACGACCTGATCGAGACCCTGACGGCGATGTCCGAGATGGCCTACGTCTACCACGTGACCGGCCAGTTCGACATCATCGCCGTCGGCTACTTCGCCTCCAGCGAAGACATGCGCCGGTTCTCCACCGAACGGCTCGGCCACCTGCGCGGCGTGATGGAGATCCGGTCCGTCATGGTCCTGCGGGTCGCCAAGCGGGCCCACGAGTGGGCCCGCGACATCGCCAGCGACGACGACGCCGCGGACGAGCCGGTGACAAGCACGACCTAAGTCCCCCACGCACCGCGGGTCACACTCACCCCGCAGTCTGGAGTTGACCCTTTGGCCCGCATCATCCTGACCCGCCTGCTCGCGGTCGTGCCGGTACTACTCGGCATCTCGGTCATCTCGTTCTTCGTGATCAGGATGATCCCCGGCAACGTCATCAGCTCGATCATGGGTCAGGACTTCAGCGATCCCAAGCTCGAGGCCGAGATGCGGGCGTACTTCGGCCTCGACATGCCGATCCACGAGCAGTTCCTCAGCTGGTTCGGCCGGCTGTTGCAGGGTGACCTCGGCACGTCCATGCGCAGCGGGCAGCCGGTCCTGGACGAGATCCTGGAGCGGCTGCCCGCCACCATGCTGCTGGCCGTCTCCGCCCTCGTGGTCTCGGTGCTCATCTCCATCCCGTTCGGGGTGCTGAGCGCCACCCGGCGCAACGGTCTGCTGGACGCCGGCTCCCGGCTGGCCTCGCTGATCGGCCTGTCGGTGCCCAACTTCTGGCTCGGCATCCTGCTGGTGTATCTCTTCTCGGTCACCCTGGGCTGGCTGCCGTCGCAGGGCGCCGGCAACGGCGAGGGCGGCCTGGCCCAACTGAAATACCTCATCCTTCCGGCGGTCACCCTCGGCGCCAGCCTGGCCGCGATCAGCATGCGGATGACCCGGTCCAGCATGCTGGAGGTCCTCAACCAGGACTACGTCCGCACCGCCCGGGCCAAGGGCCTCGGCGAACGGGTCGTCGTCGCGCGGCACGCCCTGCGCAACTCCCTCATCCCGGTGGTCACGGTGCTGGGCATCCAGGCCGGCGCCCTGCTCGGCGGCACCGTCGTGGTCGAGCAGGTCTTCTCCTGGCCGGGCCTGGGCACGATGGTCATCCGCGGCATCACCCAGCGGGACTACCCGGTGGTCCAGGGCACGCTGCTCTTCCTGGCCTTCTTCTACGTCGTGGTCAACCTCCTCGTCGACATCATCTACGTCTACCTGGATCCGAGGCTCCGCAGTGGTCACTGAACCCGCTACCGCGCAACCCCTGCCACCGGTCCGGCGCCGGCCCGCGATACGCCTCCTGCGGGCACTCGTACGCGACCGGATCGGCGCGATCGGCCTGGTCCTCGTCGTCACCATGACACTCGCCGCCGTCCTGGCCCCGCTGATCGCCCCCTACGACCCCACCGCGATGTCCAACCAGCGCCTCGCGCCACCCGGCGGAACCTTCCTCCTCGGCGCCGACGAGGCCGGCCGCGACCTGCTCAGCCGGGCCCTCTACGGCGCCCGGACGTCGCTGAGCGTCAGCCTGATCGTGGTGACCGGCGCCGGGATCATCGGCGTCGTCCTCGGCCTGCTCGCCGGGTTCTTCCGGGGCTGGCTGGACGGGGTGATCACCCCCGCGATGGACGTGCTCTTCTCGTTCCCCACCCTGCTGCTGGCACTGGCCGTCGTCGCCGCCCGCGGGCCGGGCACCGAGAACCTCATCCTGGCCCTGATCATCGTGTTCATCCCGAGCTTCGCCCGGATCGTGCGGGGCACCGCGATGACGATCGTCAAGGAGCCGTACGTCGAGTCCGGGCGCGCGGTCGGGCTGAGCAACACCCGCCTCATCTTCAAGTACGTCCTGCCGAACGCGGTGGCACCGATCGCCGTGCAGTTCACCACGAGCCTCGCGTACGCGATCCTGATCGAGGCGTCGCTGGGCTATCTCGGGCTCGGTGTCCAGCCGCCGCAGCCGTCGTGGGGTTCGATGCTGTCGTCCGGCAAGGCGTTCATGGAGATGTCCATGTGGCCCTCGCTGGTGCCCGGCATCTGCATCATGCTCACCGTGCTGGGCTTCAACCTGCTCGGCGACACGATCCGCGACGCGCTGGACCCGCGCCTGCGCGGCCGGGCCGGACGCTGACCGGCAGGGGCGGGACGCACACCCGATGGAATCCGTCGACGAGCATCTGATCCGGCACCTCACCGAGTGGTCCACCGGCACTCCCCCGCCCGGCTCCCCCGGCCCGGACGGGACCGGCCCGACCGACCGGCTGCTGCTGGCATATCTCGACGCGCAGTTGGAGAGCCGGCACCTCGACCTCGCGCTGCGCTGGCTGCAATCGCGCGGCGAGGGGTTCTACACGATCGGCTCCAGCGGTCACGAGAGCAACGCCGCCGTCGCCCTCGCCCTGCGCCCCACCGATCCGGCGCTACTGCACTACCGGTCCGGCGGCTTCTACGCGGCCCGGGCCGGCCAGGTGGCCGGGACCACCCCGGTCGCCGACGTGCTGCACTCCGCCGCCGCGTCGCGGCACGACCCCATCTCCGGGGGCCGGCACAAGGTGTTCGGCCACCACGGGCTGGCGATCGTGCCACAGACCTCGACCATCTCCTCGCACCTGCCCCGGGCCGTCGGCATGGCGTTCGCGCTCGGCCGGGGACTGGCGACCGGCGGGTTCCCCGCCGACGCCGTGGTGGTGTGCAGCTTCGGCGACGCGTCGGCCAACCACTCCACCGCGGTCGGCGCGCTGAACGCGGCCGGCTGGTGCGCGCACCAGGGCCTCCCGATGCCGCTGCTGCTGGTGTGCGAGGACAACGGGATCGGGATCAGCACCCGTACGCCCACCGGCTGGACCGGCCGGGCCCTGTCGATGCTGCCCGGCATCGAGTACGTGCCGGTCGACGGCACCGATCCGGCACACCTGCTGACCACCGCCGCCGACGTGGTCCACCGGGTCCGCCGGCAGCGCCGGCCGGTGCTGCTGCACCTGCGTACGGTCCGCTTCATGGGCCACGCCGGCTCCGACGCCGAGCTGGCGTACCGCACCCGGGGCGAGATCGTCGCCGACTACGTACGCGATCCGATCCTGGCCACGGCGGCCCTGCTCGCCCGGCGCGGCATCCTGGACCCGGCGGCGACGCTGGCCCGCTACGAGGCGACCCGGGAGCGGGTGATGGAGCAGGCCCGGGCCATGGTCGGCCGGGTCGAACGACTGGACAGCCCGCAGGCCGTCGTCGCCCCGCTGACCGGGCGGCGCCCGGACGCGGTGAGCGCCGCCGCGGCCCGCGCCGGTACGGGCCGGGAGCGGGCGTTCGGCGGTAAGCCGCCGGAGGAGCGCCCGCCGCTCACGCTCGGCCAGTCGATCAACGCCGCGCTGCACGACGCGCTGCTCACCTGGCCGCGGGCGCTGGTGTTCGGCGAGGACGTGGCCCGCAAGGGCGGCGTGTACGGCGTCACCCGCGGGCTGCGGAAGGCGTTCGGCCCGGCCCGGGTCTTCGACACCCTGCTCGACGAACAGACGATCCTCGGCGTCGCGCTGGGGAGCGCGCTGACCGGGGCCCTGCCGATCCCCGAGATCCAGTACCTGGCTTACCTGCACAACGCCGAGGACCAGTTGCGTGGCGAGGCCGCCTCGCTGCGGTTCTTCTCGGCCGGCCGCTACTCCAACGGCATGGTGGTCCGCGTCGCCGGCCTGGCCTACCAGAAGGGGTTCGGCGGGCACTTCCACAACGACAACTCGGTGGCCGTACTACGCGACATCCCCGGCCTGGCGCTGGCCGTGGCCGCCCACCCGGCCACCGCACCGGCCCTGCTGCGGCAGTGCCTCGCCCTGGCCGAGCAGGAGGGCCGGGTCTGCGTCTTCCTCGAACCGATCGCCCTGTACCACGAGCGCGACCTGCACACCGAGGGCGACGGCGGGTGGCTGGCGCCGTACGCGCCGCCGGACGGGTGGGCGGCCGCGGAGCGGCCGCTCGGCCGGGTCCGTACGGTCCGCGACGGCGACGACCTGGTGCTGGTGACGTACGGCAACGGGGTACGGATGAGCCTGCGGGTGGCCGAGACGCTGCGCCGGGACGGGATCGGGGCCCGGGTAGTCGACCTCCAGTGGCTGTCGCCGTTGCCGGCCGGGAGCCTGCTCGACGCCGTCGCCGGGGTGCCGCACACCCTCGTCGTCGACGAGGGCCGGGCCAGCGGCGGGGTCGCCGAGGCGGTCGTCACCGCGTTGGTGGACGCCAGGTACGCCGGTACGGTCGGCCGCGTCACCAGCCTCGACAGCTACGTCCCCCTCGGGCCGGCGACCGCGCACGTGCTCCTGCAGGAGGCCGGTGTCCTGGCCGCCGCCCGCGACCTCGTCCGGCGCCGGTAGCCGGACAGTCCACAGACGACGGTGCCCACCCGCCGGGAGGCGGGTGGGCACCGTGGGTGGTTCAGTAACCGAGGTCGGGCTGTCGCATCGAGCCGACCGGCTGCCCACCGGCGAGGAACCGGTCGAAGTTCGCGCAGAAGTCCTCGTAGAGCCGGTTGATGTTGCCCGCCGCCCGGAACGACGTGTGCGGGGTGACCATCGTGCGGGGCAGTTCCCACAGCCGGCTCCCGGCCGGCAGCGGCTCCTCCTCGAAGACGTCGAGCACCGCGCCCGAGATCGTGCCGCCGGTGACCGCGGCCACGAGGGCGTCCTCGACGACCAGCGCACCGCGCCCCACGTTGATGAGGACCGCGGTCTCCCGCATCGCCGCGAAGTGCTCGGCGTCGAAGAAGTAGCGGTTCTCCGGGGTCAGCGGCATCGCCAGCACCACCCAGTCGGCCTCCGGCAGCGCGGCCAGGGCCTGGCCGGCCGGGACCACCCGGTCGAAGCCCTCGACGGCGGCGCCACCGCGGTTGACGCCGATCGCCCGGGCGCCGAGCGCCCTGGCCCGCCAGGCGACCTCGCCGCCGATCGAGCCGGTGCCGAAGACCAGCATCGTGCTGCCGATGAAGTCGCGGGCGACCAGCCGTACCCACTCGTGCCGGTCCTGCGCCTCCCGCAGCGCGGGGAAGGCCCGGGCGTGCAGCAGCGCGGACGCGATGACGTACTCGGCGATCGGCACGTTGTAGGAGTGCGGCGACCGGGTGTAGAGCAACCCCTCGGCCAGCCGGCGCTGGAAGAGGTCACCGCCGACCCAGTCGAAGCCGGCCGCGGTGATCTGCACCCAGCGCAGCTTCGGCGCGTTGGCGAGGATGCCGTCGAACATCTCCTCCCCCATCGAGCTGCGCAGCATCACCTCCGCGTCGAAGTACTCCTCGCGCAGCGGCCCGGCGTCCGGCACCGCGGTGAACCGGCAGTCGGGGTAGCGGTCGAGCAGACCGGGCCGCATGCCGGCCAGGTTCTCGCTGATCAGTACATGCGGCCCTGTCATGGGTGACTCACGCCGTCCCTTTGGCCCGGGCCGCGGCCGCGCGCTTG
Organism: Polymorphospora sp. NPDC050346; assembly: GCF_040655695.1. Classification (NCBI taxonomy): domain Bacteria; kingdom Bacillati; phylum Actinomycetota; class Actinomycetes; order Micromonosporales; family Micromonosporaceae; genus Polymorphospora; species Polymorphospora sp. NPDC050346. Next base: position 109,570 of record NZ_JBFAKM010000023.1, read on the forward strand.
CTGTAGGGGATTCCGCCCTTGGCCCACAGGTCCATCGAGATCTCGTAGAGGATGACCTGGGTGCTCTCCCGCGGCGAGCCGTACTTGACCATCACGTCGGTGAGATCGGCGATGATCGCCTCACGGGTCTCCTGGTCACGGGCGCCGAGTTCGACACGGATGGTGGCCATCGGATCACTCCTTCACGCTCGCCGGCACGCCGGCGAAATCGGGATTGCGGGAGAATTCGGCCTGTACGGCCAGATAGGCGAACGCGTGCGCGACGCCCGTACGCAGGACGGCGTCGAAGGTCTCGCGGGCCTTCTCGATGTCGCCGTGGTAGTAGTACCAGTTGCCCAGGCCGTAGCCCTGGGTGGCGGTGCGCAGGTCGTCGCCGGCCACCATCCGCCACAGTTGGTCGGCGGTGAGTTCGCCGGTGTAGAGCCGCATCCGGCTCTCGTAGCCGACGTAGTGGTCCTCGTCGACGAGGTCGATCCGGCGGAACCGGTCCAGCACCTCCTCGGCCTCCGCCGGCCGGCCGAGCCGGCGCAGCGCCATGTACTGCCAGTCCTGCGAGGCGACGGTGCCCTCCTGGTGCCGCGAGCTGCGCTCCGCCTCGCGGAACGACGGCAGGCACGCCTCGAAGTCACCGAGCAGGTACTGCGCGACGCCCAGGTGGTACCAGACCGAGGTGTGCAGAGTGGTGTGGTAGCGGCCGAGTTCCGCCGGGTCCTCCGCCGCCTGTCCCTCGCCGAGGTGCTGCGGCCGTACGTCCTCCGGCCGGCCCAGGACGAGGCTGACCACGTCCTTCTCCACCTCGGGCTGGTACATCTCGTACTCGTCCTCGACACCGGCCAGCCCCTCGGCGGCCGTCGTCAGGTCGGCGACGGCGCCGGTGTAGTCACCGGTCGAGATGCGCCGGTGGCCACGGAAACGCAGCAGTCGCACGTTGCCGGGTTCGAGTTCGAGCGCCTCGGTGAGCAGTGCGACGGCGTCGGCGTGCTTGTTCAGGTAACCCTTGAGCCGGGCGGCCATGATGTAGCGGTCGATCAGCGGTACGGACGCCATGGTGTGCCTTTCGGTGGTGGCGTGGCGGTCCCCGGACGGGCCGGGCACGCGGTGGGACGGGGTGGGGCCGGGGGTGCCGGCCGGGTGTGCGGCACCCCCGGCGGCCCGGTCAGCGGTCGAGCCAGAGGTGGCGGTAGAAGCGGTACGTCGGGGTCGGGTCGCCCTTGTAGCCCTGGACGTCCTTCTTCACCACGTCGAAGTCCGCGTTGAGGAACGTCATCGCCACCGGGCCACGGTCGGCCAGGATCGTCTCGGCCTGCTGGTAGAGCGCGGCCCGCTTCTCGCGGTCCAGTTCCGAGCGGGCCCGCACGACCAGCGCCTCGTACTCGGCGTCGTGCCAGTTGCCGTAGTTCAGGCCGCCGCCCTTGAGGAAGCTGGCGCTGAACCGCTCGTCGGGGTCGTACGTCAGCCCGAAGCCGGACTGGTACATGTCGAACTCGCCGGACTTGGTCTTGGTGTCGGCGATGCTCGCCTCGACCGACTCGATGGTGACCTTGATACCGATCTTGGCGAGCTGCTGCTGCTCCACCTCGGCCGACCGCACCTGGAACGCCGACGTCGCGATGACCATGAGGGTCGCCTCGAAGCCGTCGGGGTGGCCGGCCTCGGCCAGCAGCGCCTTCGCCTTCTCGATGTCGGCCGTGCCGTAGACGGGCTGGGTCAGCGCGCCGAACCGGTCCGGCGGCAGGTAGCCGGCGTTGAGGGCGGTGCCGTAGCCGGAGTTGGCGACGTTGAGGATTTCCTGCCGGTCGAGGGCGAGGAAGATCGCCTGCCGGACCTTGACGTTGTCGTACGGCGCCTTGGAGGTGTTGAGCCGCAGGTGCAGCGACAGCGAACCGGAGCCGCCGTACCACTTCAGTGCCTCGTCGGCCTTGAGCGCGTCGATGAACTCGGGGGCCGGCCGCCACAGGAAGTCGACGGTGCCGCTGCGGATGGCCGCGGCGCGCGCGTTGTCGTCGGGGTTGAAGGTGAAGTCGAGGCCGTCGAGGTAGGGAACGCCGGGCTCCCAGTACTTGTCGTGCTTGTCGAGCTTGATGGCCTGGCCGGTGACCCGGGCCGCCATCTTGAACGGGCCGCTGCCGCCGTCGACGCTGCCGTTGAGGCCGGCCGACTCGACGACGGTGCGGTCGACGATGGAGGAGGCGGCGGTGGACAGCAGGGTGAGGATGGCGGCGTTGGGGCTGGACAGGGTGAACACGGCGGTGTGTTCGTCCGGGGTCGCCACCGACGTGATCGACTCGTAGCTGCGGGCCCGCGGGGCCCGGGTCGCCGGGTCCTTGATGCGTTCGATCGAATACTTGACGTCTTCGGCGGTGACTTTGCGGCCGCTGTGGAAGAAGGCGTTGTCCCGCAGCTTGAACGTCAGGGTCAGGCCGTCGGCGCTCTGCTCCCACGATTCGGCGATCGCGGGCTTGATCTCGCCCCGGTACGACTGGACCAGCGACTCGTAGATCTGTTCGTTGATGACGAACGCCGAGGTCTCCGACATGCGGTGCGGGTCGAGTTCGGTGGCGTCGAGCCGGATCATGATGTTCAGCCGGCCACCGGACTTGGGCTGCCCGGCCGGCGGGTTCTCGTCCTCGAGGCGGACGTTGGTGCTCAGCCCGTCGTTGGTCGTGCCGCCGTTGTCGGTCGACGGCGGTGCGCCGCCGCCGGAACAGCCGGCCAGCACCGCCACGGCGACCCCGGCCGCGAGGACCTTATGTAGGGTTCGAACTCTCATGCCTTTCTCCTTGCTCGGGTGGAGATTGCAGCGTGGTGGTGGCGGTCCGCCAGGTCTCGCCGAAGACCCGCAGCCAGTTGCCGCCGAGGATCCTGGTGACTTCGTCGGGTGCGAACCCGCCGTCGAGGAGTGCCGTGGTGAGGTTCGGGAACTGCGAGGCGTCGTCCATCCCCACCGCCCGACGCTCGCTCCAGGCCCAGTCGCCCAGCAGGGTCCGGTGTTCGACGATCTGCTCTTCCCGCATGGCTTCGGTGAGCGTCTCGTCGTAGTCGGTCGCGATGGCGACGTGGTCGACGCCGGCCACCTCGACGACGCGGGCCACGTGCTCGACGAAGCGGGCGAGGTCCGGACGCCGCCGCGGCTCCTCGGGGTAGTAGAGGAAGCCCGAAAGGGTGGTGATTCCGATGACGCCGCGCTGTTCGGCGAGCCGGCGCAGGAACGCGTCGTCCTTGGCCCGGATGTGCGGCGACAGTCCGTCGCAGAACGAGTGGGTGACGACGATCGGACGGTCGGAGGCGTCCATCGCGTCGAGGCCGGTGCGCTGGCCGCAGTGTGAGACGTCGACCAGGATGCCGAGTTCGTTCATCGCCCGGACGAAGGCGCGGCCCTGGATCGTCAGGCCGGAGTCGGTGGCCTCGCCGCAGCCGGCGCCGAGCAGGTTCTGCCTCTGGTAGGTCAGTTGCAGGATGCGTACGCCCAGGTCGTAGAAGGTGCCGAGCAGGTCCAGGTCGACGCCGATCATCTCGGTGTCCTGCGGGCCGAGGATGACCGCTTCCCGTCCTTCGGCCTTGGCCCGGTGGATGTCGTCGACGGTCAGCGCCAGCAGGGCGGCGTCGGAGTGTTCGTCGAGCCAGCGACGGCAACTGTTGATCTCGCGCAGGGCGGTGACCGTGTCGGCGTACGGCCGGGTCACCGTGTGGTTGACGGCGGTGACACCGCCGCGACGGATCCGCTCGAGATGCTCGTCGCTGAGTTCGATGACGGTGCTCCCGTCGACCACGGTGGCGGCGGTATGCAGCTCGTCGGGCGCGAGGACGGCGCGCTCAGTGTTCAACGTCGACTCCAAGTTGTGTGCGCTCGGGAGATGGCCGCGACTCTACGAGGACACGCCAGATCTTGTCTATAGATCCGGGGATATCGTTAGTTGACCACTTTGAAATGACGAATTTCGTCATTTTAGGTTTCAGGCTTGTTGATCACCGATCCCCGGGCACGCGGCACCGCCGCCGCACCCTCGGCGGCCAGGCCGATTCGGCTTCCGCCGCAGGTCAGATACCGTGTCCGGCGGGACTGGTGCCGCCATAATTCCGCATATGCCGTGGTTTGCCACCGGTCATCCGGCCGAAGTCGGCCGCCGGGCCGCCGGCACTCCCGCGGCGTCCGGGTGGCGGATTTGGACAGTCATCACCCCGGACAGTCAGCGCCTCGGACAGTCACCGCCTCGAACAGTCACCGCCCCGACAGTCACCGCCCGGACAGTCACCGTGGGGTGCCGACCCGGCGACGGGGCACCGCCACCCCGCCGCCGACCGCGGTGTCATGGTCGCGGGACACGTCGACGCGGCGGCGAGGGTGACTGTCACCCTCGCCGCCGCGGACCGTTCTGATTGGAGAGTCGTGGCGCTGCCGGACCGGCGCGCCGCGGCCGCCGGGAACCAACCGACCGTCAGCGGCCGGCCGCCCGCCACAGCCCTCGGGCGATCCAGAGACAGCCGACGCCGAGCAGCACTCCGTGCCCGATCCGGATGGCCGGCGCGGTGAAGAACTGCGGCAGGAACAGCACGAACCCGGCGGCGAACAGAAGGCCGCTCGACCGCGGAACAAGGCCGGACCGCCAGATCGCCACCGCCGCGAGCACCGCCGCGAAGCCCAGCGCGACCAGGCCGATCCCGAACGTCGTCACCGCCACCGGCCCGAACCGCACCGCCTCGGCCAGGGCGAGCACGTCGACGGGCTGCCCGTCGGCGGCCGCACGCCCGACGGCGTGCAGCCCGAAGTCCTCGGCGCCGTAGTACGGCAGGGTCAGGCCGGCACCGACCCAGCCGATGACGACCGCCGCGAGAGCCGGCGCCTCGGCCCGGGTACGGGCGACCACGCCGTACAGCGCGAGCAGGCCGATCGGCACCAGGACGAAGCCCACCATCGCGAACAGGTGGGAGAAGACCCAGGCGGTGGAACCCAGCGCCGCGGTCGCGCCGGCGGCCGTTGACTCGTCGTCCCAGGGCCGGGTGGCCGGGTACAGGACGAACAGCACCCCGGCGGCGACGAACGCGAGGGCACCGAGACGGACGCGGGGCGCGGTCACCAGGGATCGAGCGGTTCGGCTAGGCTCCATAGCCTAGAAGCTAACCCACCTAGCCAGATGTGCGCAACACCGGACCGCATCCGGCGGGGTCGACCGCCGCCGACCACTCTGGCAGTCTGCGTAGTGCTCCCGACGGAAGAGTTCGACCGACGCCGTAGGCAGGAGACCGTGTGCCGCCACCGTCACGCCCGGGACTGCTGCGCGACCCCGACTTCCGTCACCTGTTCGCCGCGACCGCGACCGGCCAACTCGGCGACCGGTTCGTCTTCCTCGCCCTGCCACTGATCGCCATCGTCTCGCTCGACGTGAGCGAGTTCGAGGTCGGCGTACTGACCGCCATGACCACGGCCGGTTCGCTGCTCGCCGGCCTGCCCGCCGGCGCCTGGGTCGACCGGTGGCGGAAGCGCTCCGTAATGATCAACACAGACCTGGCGCGCGCCGTCCTGCTGTCGCTGATTCCGGTGCTCTGGTGGGCCGACGCCCTGACCATCTGGCTGCTGTACGCGGTCGCCCTGGCACACGGCCTGTTCACGGTGTTCTTCGACGTCGCGTACGTCAGCTACCTGCCGTTCCTGGTCGGCCGGGACAATCTCGTCGAGGCCAACTCCAAACTCGCGTCGGTCCGTTCGGCGGTCAGCATCAGCGGCCCGGGACTGGCCGGCCCGCTCGTGGCCTGGCTCGGCGCGCCGTTGACCCTGCTGGCGAGCTCCGTGGGGATGGCGTTCTCGGGACTGCTTGTCGCCCGGATCCGCAAGCGCGAGACCCGACGCCGGGCCGACCCGTCGAGGCACCTGCTGCGCGAGGTCAGGGAGGGCCTGTCGTTCGTGCTCGGCCACCCGCTGCTGCGGCCGGTCGTCGTGGCGGACGGGATGTTCAGCCTCTTCCTGGTCACTTACCAGACCATGCTGCTGGTCTTCCTGTCCCGGGAGGTGGGTCTCGGGTCCTTCGGCATCGGACTGGTCCTGTCGACGATGGCCGGCGGCGGCCTGTTCGGCGCTCTGGTCGCCCGACGGGTGGTCACCCGGATCGGGTCCGGCCCGGTCATCTGGCTGGCCCCACTTTGTACGGCCCCACCAGCCGCCCTGATGCCGCTGGCCGAACCGGGCTGGCGGCTCTACCTGGCGGTGCTCGGCCTGATGATGCTGTCGACCGGCGGCGTGATCCGTCTCGTCGCCCAGGCCGGCCTGCAGCAGTCCGTCACCCCCGACCGGCTGCTGGGTCGGATGAACGCGACCTTCCGCTTCGTCATGTGGGGCAGCATGCCGCTGGCCGGTCTCCTCGGCGGCGCCCTCGGCACCCTCCTCGGCGCGGAGGCGGTGCTGTGGATCGGTGCCGTCGGGATGACGGCGGCCTTCCTGCCGACGCTGCTCTCCCCGCTACGGGCCATGCGTGAGCCACCGGTCACCGAGCCGGAATCACCGCCCGCCGACCGGGAGAAGCCCACACCGCAACCTGCCCGGTAGCCGGCCGGCACCGCCGACCCCGACGACGGTTGTCAGTCGAGCCGGTCGACAACCGCGCGGCCACGCGGCGAGAGCCGGTAGCCGGTCTCGAGGCTCTCGGTCAGACCGAGCTCCTTCAGCTTGCGGACGTCGCGCTTGAAGACCTCGGTGGCCGGATAGCCGGCCAGTTCGGCCAGCTCGGCGGCCCGCCGGGCCGGGTGCTCCGCGATGATCCGTAGCACCGTCGCGGTCCACGCGCCGCGCGCCCCGGCCCGGTCGAACCGGGCCAGCCTTTCGGTGAGCGCGGCCAACTCCGGCACGCCGAGCTGATCCTGTTCGCGCAGCGCCTCACGCGGATCCGGACCGGCGTAACCGACCCCGATCCGGAACAGCCGCAGGTCGCCGCTTCCCGGCAGGTCAGCGCGCAACGCCTCGGCGGACCGGTAGCCGGCCCGCCTCGCTTCGGCGTCGGACACCTCCCGCTCGTCGACGGGGCCGATCGAGCGGATCTCCACCAGCCCGATCGCGGTCCGCAACCGGCTGCCCGCCCGGACCCGGGGCTGACGCCAGCGGCGGAACACCACCGAGACGGTGCCCCGCCGGATCCCGTCAAGGACCTCGCTACGGAACAGCATGTGCGGCCCCCTCCCTGTCGGGGTTGTCCCATGCCCCTGATTCTGTCTGCCGAGCGGCGTGCCGGAACACCGTACGGCCCAGGAATGCGCCCGACGCCCTCGACGGTTAACGCCAGCGCCGGGCGACGCTAAAGGAGGGTTAACGGGCGCCGACAACGGCCGACGACCGGGATAACGTGCCTGGTGTGTCGATGGTGCGACCCCTCGGTCCACCCGGCCTGGCAAGGGGTGGGCGATGAGTGTGACCACAGTGGCCAGTGTGGGCCTGGCACTGGTCGCGGTGGCCGTCGCGTTCGCGACGGTGGTGGCCGCCCGACCGACCGCGCGGCGGCTGCGGGGGATGGAACTCGCGCGGCACGTCCCGGCGTGGGCCAGGGACCGCGTACCGCCGGGTCCGTTCGTCCTCGTCGCCGGCGCGGTCCTGGCGCTCGCGCTGGTCTCCGTCTTCGTGGAGATCCTCGACGCGGTCGTGGAGGAGGACGACTTCACGGCCTTCGACCGGCCGGTCGTGGAGTGGGTCGCGCAGCACCGTACGGGCTGGAGCAGTGCCGTCGTCGTGGCGGTCACCGACATCGGCGGCAAGGCACTGCTCACCCTCCTGCTCGCCGGGGTCGCGGTCGCGGTGGCGGTCCGGCTGCGGTCGTGGCGCCCGTTCGTGCTGGCCGCGGTGTCCGGTGGCGGCAGTGCGCTACTCGTCGCGGGCAGCAAGCTGCTGATCGCCCGGGACCGTCCCGACCCGCTGCACCGGGCGGTGGTCGAGAGCGGCTTCTCGTTTCCGTCCGGCCACTCGGCCAGCGCCCTGGTCATCCTGGCCACGGTGGCCTGGTTGATCTCGATGGCGACGGGCAGCCGCACCGTCCGGGCCACGGCCTGGGTCGCGGCCGGCATTCTGGCGGTGGCCATCGGAGTGTCCCGGGTCTATCTCGGCGTGCACTACCCGAGCGACGTCGTCGCCGGCTGGATGCTCGGCGCCACCTGGCTGGTGACGGTGGCGGTGGCGGACCGGCTGCCCGGGTCGCCGCCGCTGCCGCTGCCGTACCGGTGGCGTGGCGCGGACGGCTCTCCCGGGTGGCTCGCCCATCGACCGGTCGCCGTCTTCACCGTCACCGCCACGGCCGGCTTCGCCGCCATCTTCGGGATCGTGAGCGTGGCCGCGCTCGGCGGCTAGGCGTGTTTCCTCCGGGTAGCTGCTGCCCCGGGGATCGGCGTCCTCGCCGGCCGCCGCGCGCCAGGCGCGCCCATGGTGCCCTGCCTTGCCGACGAGGACCGGCCCTTCGCTCGTCAGCTCGTATTCGTGGATCCGGTCGTCCACACGGGGCCTGCATCCGTCGATCTGGGCGGGAGGGACCTTATCCCGCGCGGATAGGGTCCCTGCTGCTCAGATCAACTACCTTCCGGCCCTGTGATCCTGTGGCCGGGCCGTCGACCAAGGGTCAAGGTGCGTCTGCCGCGTCGTTCCGTTGTTGATCTGGGCGCCAGCCACCTTATCCGTCGCCGGTTAGGTGGCCGGCGCCCAGATCAACTCAGGCCAGGTGTGTCTTGGTGGTGAACCCGCCACGCGAGCGGCCGAGGGCGTGATCGGCGGGTTCGGTGTGGACACCGCCCGGTGGCTCCTTCTGCGGAAGGCCGTCGCGGCGGGCGTCGGCGGCGCGTTGGTGGGCACGACTGACGGTGGAGCCGACGCTCACCGTCCAGTCGATCTTCCCGACGGTGTCGGCGCGGGACTGCAGCCGGCCAGGATCCGCGCCCAGGCACCCGTCACGCTGCCAGTGCCGGAACCACCGGTACAGCGTCTGCCACGGTGGATACAACGATGGCGGTACGTCGGCCTGCACGCCACGAGGTCTTCGGTCTTGCCTGGCCGCTAACCACCTACCGGAGACCTCTTCAGTTATCGACCACCGCAACGCCGGCCAGTCAACGCCTTACGAAACACGGGCAAGCGTCGGGGCGGCCGAGGACGGTGGCACGGACACGTACCCCAGGAATCCGGACGTGTCGACGTCCCGGGCTCGTTCCGTGGCCGTTCCCACGGCACCGTCGGGGGCATGGATACCTCTGTGAACTCCACGGTGTCGGCCGGTACCCGGGCCGGCGCCGCGCGTTGGTCGGCGGTGCTGCACCGCTGGCCGAGTGTGCTCGGCCTGGCGGCGGCCACGACGATGCTGGCGACCGGCGCCAGCCGGGAGACCCTGTCGGTCATCGTCAGCGTCGCCGCCCTGTGCTACCTCGGTGCCGCCGCGTTCGACCGGCCGTGGATGGGCTGGGCCGGTGTCGGCGCCGCCCCGGTGGTGATCGTCGTGAGTGAGCTGGCCGGCCTGCCGTGGTGGAGCGGCCTGGCCGTCGCCGCCGGTGGCCTGGTCGTGGTCGGCCTGGTCGGCGGGGTTCCGCGTCCGCCGCTGACCGCACAGGCCCTGGCCCTGTTGGGATACGGCGGGCTCGCGGTCGCCGCGCTCTTCCTCCCCCCGCAGGTCGGGCTGGTGCTGGCCGGGCTGGTGCTGACGGCACACGGTGTCTGGGACGTGATCCACTACCGGCGCGACCAGGTGGTGCCACGGTCACTGGCGGAGTTCTGCGTCCTGCTGGACGTACCGCTGGGTCTCGGTTTCCTGGTCCTCGCCGCCGTCGGCTGAGCCCCGGCCGGCCAGGGATTGCCGGCCGATGGACGTGGTGCTGTACGCGGCACGGTAGCGCGACGGGGTGACGCCGTACCGGTCGACGAAGGCCTGGCGTAGCGCCTCGGCGGAGGTGAAGCCACAGCGGACGGCGATGCGGGCCAGCGGCAGCCGGCTGGAGACGAGAAGCTGTGCGGCGGCCTCGGTCCGCACACCGCGTACGAAGCGGGCCGGGGTCTGCCCCGTGTGGGCGACGAACAGCCGCGTGAGGTGCCGCTCGCTGACCGCGGCCCGGGCGGCGAGCGCGGTGAGGCCGAGGTCCGCGTCGGGCGCGTCCCGGATCGCCGCGACCAGGTCGCGGACCACGGCGTCGTCGGGTGCCGGCGCGGCGACGAACATGCTCACCTGGGCCTGGTTGCCGGGCCGTTGCAGATACGTCACCAGGGCGCGGGCGATGTGGCGGGCCAGTTCCGGCCCGTGGTCCTCCTCGACGAAGGCCAGCGCCAGGTCGAGTGCGCTGGTGACCCCGGCGGCGGTGGTCACGTCGCCGTCGCGGATCCAGATCGGGGTCGGGTCGACGCGTACGGCGGGGTGCAGGGTGGCGAGCAGGTCGGCGAACAGCCAGTGGGTGGTGACGCGGCGACCGTCGAGCAGGCCGGCGGCGGCGAGCACGGACGATCCGGTGCAGACCGAGGCGACCCGGCGGGTCTCGCGGGCGAGCCGCCGGACGTGGGCGACGAGTCGCGGGTTGTCCGCGGCGGCCAGGTGTCCCTCGCCCCCAGAGATGATCATCGTGTCGATCGGGCCGCGCAGCCGCTCGACGGCGGCCTGGGCGTGCAACGTCAGCCCGGACTGGCACCTGATGGGTTTCCCGCCCGGCGTGACGGTGACGACCTCGTAGGCGGGGGTGGCGCCCCGGTTGGCGTAGTCGAACGTCGTGGTGAGGCAGGCGATGTCGAGCAGTTCGGCGCCCGGATAGCCGACGACCGCGACGACCCGGGGCCGCGTCTCCTGGGGGGCGGTCACCGGTTCAGGGTACGGCGGGGTCGCGCTCTGATCGCGCCCTGGCTGGCCAGCCGTGCGCCGTTCCGGTCGCACCTGCCGGCCCCTCGTGGCGATACCGGCGCGGCCGGCCGGTCGGCACCCGGCGGGCACTAGGGTGGCCGGGTGAGCCTGCTGCACCGTGACGCCCTGGAGACCCTGCGGAACTGGACGCCGACGCCGGACGGCGCGGACGACTGGCGGCTGACGATGAAGCTGCTGGAGAGCGGTCCCGGGGTGATGTGGCGGGACCACGACGGCGGTCACGTCACCGCCAGTGTGATCATCCTTTCCCACGACCGGCGGCGGGTGCTGCTGTGCCTGCACGGCAAGTTCGACGTCTGGGTGCAACTGGGTGGGCATCTGGAGGTGGGTGACGTGTCGCTGGCCGCCGCCGCGTTGCGGGAGGCGACCGAGGAGAGCGGCATCGCCGGGCTCGTCGTCGATCCGGTGCCGGTGGACGTGGACATCCACCAGGTGGTCAACTGCGCCGGGCGGCGGCTCGACCACCACGACGTGATCTTCGCGGTCCACGCGCCGCCGGACGCGGTCGAGCAGGTGAGCGCGGAGTCGCACGCGCTCGGGTGGTTCCGGCCGGACGCGCTGCCGGCACCGCTGGGAAGCGACACGCGACGGGTCGTCCGCAACGCGATGCTCCGTGCCGCCGTACGCTGACCCGCCGGCCGTGGGCCGTCGCGTGGCGGTCTTCTCGCTGGGCGGCACGATCGCCATGACCGGCGGCCCGGCCGGCGGCGTGGTGCCGACCCTGACCGCCGCCGATCTCGTCGCGGCCGTGCCGGCCCTGGCGACGACGGGCGTGACGCTCGACGTGCACGACTTCCGCCGGCTGCCCGGTGCCTCGCTCGGCTTCGACGACCTGCTCGCCCTCGTCACCGCCGCCGGGCGCGAGGTGGCCGGCGGGGCCGACGGGGTGGTGGTGACCCAGGGCACGGACACGATCGAGGAGACGTCGTTCGCGCTGGACCTGCTGTGGCCGTACGACGCGCCGCTGGTGGTCACCGGTGCGATGCGCAACCCGACCCTGGCCGGCGCCGACGGTCCGGCGAACCTGCTGGCGGCGGTGACGGTCACCGCCGCGCCGGCCAGCCGGCGGATGGGCTGCCTGGTCGTGCTCGGCGACGAGATCCACGCGGCCCGCTGGGTACGCAAGACGCACACCACGGCACCCGCCGCCTTCCGCTCCCCCGACGTCGGGCCGGTCGGCCTGGTGGCCGAGGGGCGGGCCCGCGTCCTCGCCCGCCCGGCCCGGCATTCGCTCGACCTCCAGGTACGCGACCCGGGGACGGTGCGTACGGCCGTACTGCCGGTGGTGCTCGGCGACGACGGTGCGACCCTGCGCCGGGCCGGTTCGGGGCTGGACGGGCTGGTGGTCGCCGGCTTCGGGGTCGGCCACGTGCCGGCCGCCACCGTGGCCGTCCTGGGCGAACTGGCGGCCGGGATGCCGGTGGTGCTGGCCTCCCGGGTCGGCGCGGGTCCGGTCCTGACCGCCACGTACGGCTTTGCCGGCTCGGAGTCCGACCTGCTGTCGCGTGGGCTGCTCGCCGCCGGCACGCTCGACTGTTACAAGGCGCGCGTCCTGCTGCACCTGCTGCTGGCGGCCGGCGCCGACCGGGACCGGATCGCGGCGGCGTTCGGGACGATCGGCGCGGGCGAAGTGGCCGGCGCCTGAGCGGACGGACAGCCGGCGAAGGGCGGGCGGCACTGCCGGCGGCCTACGCCGGCGGTCAGCCGGCGTAGGCCGGTATGCCGGTCTGGAAGGACTCGCGCAGGTGCTGCGCCGCCTCCTGTTGTGCCCGCTGGGCCTTGTCGAGCACCGCGGCGGCGCCGAAGAACTCGTGCATGACCCCGTCGTAGCAGGTCAGCGTGGTCGGGACGCCCGCCGCCTGAAGGTGGCGGGCGAACTCCTCGCCCTGGCTGCGCAGCACGTCCCGCTCGTCGGTGATGACCAGCGCCGGGGGCAGGCCCTTCAACTGTGTGGCGTCGAGCGAGAGCAGGTCGACCCGGGGGTCCCTGGCACCGTCGGGCACTCCCTCGAAGGCGTGCATCGCCATCCACGACAGCAGCGGCCGGTTGAGCGGGCGGGCGTCCGCGGCGTCGGTCATCGAGTCGCCGAACTGTTCGCCGGTGGTCAGCGGATACACCAGCACCTGCGCCACCGGCAGCGGCTCGTTGGCCTGCTTGAGCTGCCAGCAGGTGGCCGCGGCCATGTTGCCGCCGACCGACTCGCCGCCGATGGCGACGCGGTCGGGGTCGCCGCCGATCAGGCCGGCGTTGGCGCGTACCCACCGGAAGGTCGCCAGCACGTCGTCGTGGGCGGCCGGGAAGACGTGTTCGGGAGCGCGGCGGTACTCCGGTGACACGACGATCGCGCCGGTCTTGTTGACCAGGCCGCGGCACGAGGCGTCGTACGAGTCGACGGTGAACAGCACCCAGCCGCCACCGTGGATCCAGACGACGACCGGCACCGGGCCGGTGGCGTCCCGTGGCTTGTAGATCCGCACCGGCAGGTCGCCGCCGGGGCCGGGGATCGTGACGTTCTCGACCGAGCCGACGGGTTCGGGGTCGGTCGACCTGCCGTCCTCGGCGAGGATCCGCCGGACCGCGTCGAACGGGGTGGGCTGCTCCCGGGCCTGGTCCGGGGTGAGGATCTCGAACGGCTGCGGCTTCAGCCCGGAGAAGGCGTCGAGGATCCGTTGCGCCTGCGGGTCGAGGTGCCCGGACGGGTCGGTCGCCAGGTGCTTGATCCGGCCGGACGCCATGTCACGCACCTTGTCGACCACGAGGGCGGCCGGGTCGGCGATCTTGTGTCCGGCCCGGCTCGACGGTGCCTTCGGGTGCGGGTACGTCGGCGCGGTCCGTTTGGCGGCCAGGAACTCCTTGCCCAGTTCGGCCATCCGGCCGGCGCCGACCAACTGCCGCAGGCGGGGCAGGAACTCCCCCTCCTCCTCCGCCACGTGGTGCCGTACGGCGGCGATCAGGGTCGCCAGGGTCTGCTCGAACTCGGCTTCACCCGGCTGGCTGTCATGCAGCTTCACCAGGAGTTCCTTCATCTCGTGGTGCTCCTGGCGGGCGTGTTCGGACTCGTCGGGTTCGCCGGCCGCGGCCATCGCCGGATAGACGACGATCTCCTCGGCGTCGGCGTGCAGCGCCAACTCGAACGACACCTGGTCGACGAGCACCCGGCGGTCGCCCCGGCCGGCCTCCAGGTGCTGGAACTGGCGCTCCACCACCGCGTGGTCATCGGCTATGAGGTGGTCGACGTCCCCGGGCAACGTTTCGTACGACAGCGCCATCTCAGGCTCCTGACCTCGGCGAAGAGACGCCGGCCGGCGCCGCCGTCTGGCGTCGGCATACCCGGGGCACCCGACGGCACTCATACCGGGTGGCCGATCGAACGGATGGCCACCCGGCCACTTCGGCGGCCCGGCCCGCACCGCGTACCGTGGCTCCCCGGGCGCCCACGCGGGCGTCCGTCGCAGCCGAGCCAGACCGGAGGAGCGGACGATGAGCGGGCAACCCCACGACGACCGCCCCGCCGGCTCCGCACCGGCCGCCGGCGAGCGGGTCCCGACGGCGGCGCAGCAGCGCCTGATCGACCGGGGCACCGAACTCTTCGGCCGGATCGCCCCCGGCGCCGAACTCGGGTATCGGCTGCTGGCCGACGACGAGGGCGTGGTCGTGTTCCAACCGGTCCGCGGCGGTGGCTCGATCTACGTCGCCGCCGACGGGAGCGTGCTGTTCGCGGCATCGGCGATCCCGCCGCACCGGGCGCTCGAGGCGTTCCGCGCCGGACGCCGTACGCCCGTCGAGAGGTTCACCGGCACCGACCGGCATTAGATCGATCGACTTCATCGACTCTGGTCCGCGCCGGCACCTAGCGTGGTGCCCCACAGCCATCCGGGGCGCCCTCGGGAGCCGCGCCCGGTCGGATGGCCAACGCTTCGCGCCGGGCAGCGGAGGCATCGACGCACGGGTGGGGCACTGACGCTCCGGCCCCACCGATCCGATCCCACACCAGAGGGGCAAGATCGAAATGCTCGACGTATCGCACCGGCGCCCCCGGCGCCGGCCGGCCGCACTCGCGGCCACGGCGCTGGCCACCGCCGTCGTCGCCGCCGGCCTGGTCGTCGTGTCGGCGGCGCCGTCCCAGGCGGTCACCATCGACACCGGCGCCCACTACGTCCTCACCTCCCGCCACAGCGGCAAGGCCGTCGACGTCTTCGACTTCGCGACGAACGACGGGGCGCCCATCGTGCAGTGGGCCCGAAACGACGGTTACCAGCAGCAGTGGCAGTTCGTCCCGGTCGACAACGGCTACTACCAGGTCCGGTCGCGGCACAGCGGAAAGGTGCTGCAGATCGCCAGCGCCCAGGACGGCGCCGAACTCACCCAGCAGGACGCGAGTTCCGACACCCGGCAGCACTTCGGGGTCGTCGACACCGGCGACGGCCACATCCGGCTGGTCAACCGGCACAGCCGCAAGGCACTCGACGTCTGGGAGTGGTCCACCGCCGACGGTGGGCGCGTCTCCCAGTACACCGACCTCGACGGCTGGAACCAGCAGTGGCTGCTGACCAGGATCGGCGGCCCCTCGGTCCCCTACTCCAACGTGCCGGACGGGTTCGCGCAGGGCGTGACCGGCGGCACGGGCGGCCAGACCGTCACGGTCACGAACCAGGCGGACCTCAACCGGTATACGTCACCGCCAGCACCCCGTACGTCATCCGGGTCGCCGGCACCATCAACATCAGCCCGAAGGGCACCGAACTGCGGGTCGCCTCCAACAAGACCATCGTCGGCGTCGGCACCAGCGGCCACATCGTCGGCGGCGGCTTCTTCCTCGGCACCGGCGTCTCCAACGTCATCATCCGCAACCTGACGATCCGCGACACCCTCATGCCGGACGACGACCCCGATGACGACGCCTACGACTACGACGCGATCCAGCTCGACACCGCGAACCGGATCTGGATCGACCACAACCGGCTGACCCGGATGAACGACGGCCTCCTCGACAGCCGCAAGGACACCACGAACCTGACCGTGTCCTGGAACCACTTCGCCGACAACAACAAGACGTTCGGCATCGGCTGGACCGACAACGTCACCGCCCGCATCACCATCCACCACAACTGGTTCCAGAACACCCGCACCCGCAACCCCAGCGCCGACAACATCGCCAACCTGCACATGTACAACAACTACCTGCAGAACAACACCTCGTACGGCAACTACGTGCGCGGCCTGACCAAGGCCGTCATCGAGAACAGCTACTACGAGAACGTCCGCAACCCCTACTACGTCGAGGCCGGCGAACTCGTCCAGCGGGGCAACATCACCGTCAACAGCCCGTGGGACAGCGGCAAGGTCCGGCAGAAGGGCACCGCCTTCGACCCGCGCGCCTTCTACCCGTACACGCTGCACCCGGCGGCCGACGTGCCCGCCCTGCTACGCACGTACGCCGGCCCGCAGGCCGCGATCGGCAACTGAGCGACGGCACCACACCCGACGGCCGGGCGGCCGGCACCGACCCGCCGCCCGGCCGTCGGCGTCGGTCCACACCGGACCGGTCGCCCACGGTGCGCTGTACGAAAGGCGACAGCGGCCGATCTTCCGGCGCGGCGATCCACCGGTCTACGGTGACTGCGCACGACATGCCACCAAGACGCGACGCAGCGTGGTTCGCCGCCCCGGAGGTAGGTGTTGACTCGCGCGCACGACCAGGACGCCGAATTCGGGCGGTTGTTGCGGCGGGTACGCCGGGCGGCCCGCCTCACCCAGGAGGAACTCGCCGAGCGGTCCGGCGTCGCGGCACGCACGATCAGCGACATCGAGCGCGGCAAGGTGCGTACGGCCCAGCGGGAGACCGCCCGACGGCTGGCCGCCGCGCTGCGGCTCACCGGCACCGACCTGACCGTCTTCGAGGAGACGGCCCGGGGACGTCCGGCCACCGGCGCCGGCCCGGCCGGTCCGGCCACACCGGCCGGCGCGGCCCCGGCACCGGGGACGCCGGTCGCCGCGGCTCCCCCTCCGGTCACGTTCCGCCAGGTCCATCCGCCGCCGACGCCGCTGATCGGCCGGGAGGACGAGAGCCGGGCGGTGGTCGGCACGCTGTCCCGCCCCGACGTACGGATCGTCACGCTGACCGGCACCGGCGGGGTCGGCAAGACCCGGGTGGCGCTCGCGGTGGCCGAAACCGTCGGCGCGGACTTCGCCGACGGGGTGTGCGATGTGGACCTCACCCTCGTCGCCGGGCCGGCGGACGTGGTCACCCACCTCATCGGTGCCGCCGGCGGCGAGATCCGGCGGGGCGACGTCGCCGAACTCGTCGGCGTACTCGGCAAGCGGCGGCTGTTGCTGCTGCTGGACAACTTCGAACACGTCCTGTCGGCCGCGGCGGCGGTCGCCGCCGTGCTGGCCCGCTGCCCGAACCTGAAGGTGCTGGTCACCAGCCGGGTCGCGCTGCACATCCGGGGCGAGCACGAATACCGGCTCGACCCGCTGCCGGTGCCGGACGCCGACCCACCCCGGGACGCCGCGCTGCTGGCCCGCTCCGCGGCCGTACGGCTGTTCGCCTGGCACGCCGCGGCCCGCCGGTCCGACTGGCGGCTGACCGACGCCAACGCGGCGACGGTGGCCCGGATCTGCCGGCTGCTCGACGGCGTGCCGCTGGCAATCGAGCTGGCCGCGGTGCGGGTCGGCCTATTCCCGGTGGACGTGATCGCCGACCGGCTGGACCGCCGGCTCGGCCGGCTCCGCCTGCTCACCGCCGGTCCCCGGGACGCGCCGGACCGCCAGCGCACGCTGGCCGCCGCGATCGGCTGGAGCGTCGGCCTGCTGCCGCCGCCCGCCCAGCGGCTGCTCGCCCGGCTCAGCGTGTTCCCGGCCAGATACACGGTCGAGGCCGCCGAACTGGTCTGCGCGGGCGGCGACGCGGATCTCGACGTGCTGGAGGGCCTGGCCGCGATCGGCGACCACCACCTGCACAGCGGCCTGGCCGACGGCCGGTTCGCGATGTACGAGGCGGTCCGCGAGTTCGCCGCCGAACGGTTGCGCGAGCTGGGTGAGGAGGAGGCGACCGCGGCCCGGCACACCGGGTACGTGGTGGCCGAGGCGGAACAGGCCGCGCTGGGGCTCGCCGGCGCCGAGCAGGAACACTGGCTGGACCGCATGGAGGACCTGCGGTACGACCTGCCGGTGGTGCTGGCCCGGGTCCGAGTTGCCGGCGAGCCGGAGACGGCCGTCCAGATCGCCGGTGCGGTGTGGCGGTTCTGGTACGGGCGGGGCGCCATCGCGGACGGCCGGCGCTGGCTGGACGAGGCGTTGGCCGCCGGCGACCCCGATCCGGTGGATCCGACGCTGGCCCGCCACCGGGCCCGGGCGCTCAACGCGGCCGCCGCCCTCGGTCACTACGTCGGCGTCGAGCACGCCGAGGTGGTGGCCCGCTACCGGGCGGCGGTGGTGCTCTGGCGGCGGGCCGGTGACGACGTCGGACTGGCCGGCACGCTGAGCAACCTGGCCATGTCCCAGCAGTACGCGAACGATCCGGCGGCGGCCCGACGCACGTACGACGAGGCACTGGCCGCCGCCCGGCGGGCCGGCGACGAGCGGGTGGTGGCGACCGCGCTGTTGAACCTGGGCATCCTGCTGGTGCAGGAGGGCCGGACCGAGCTGGCCGCCCCGGCACTGGACGAGTCGCTGCGGCTGTTCCAGCGGGCGAACAACGTACGGGCGACCGCCGACGTCTACACGGCGCAGGCGCTGCTGGCGACGGCGACCGGCCGGTACGCGGAGGCGGAACGGCTGGCCGAGCGCAGCCGCGAACTGTTCCGGCGGCTACAGGACGAACTGGGCGACACCGAGTCGCTGCTGGTGATCGCGCAGGCGGTCGAGTTGTCGGGCGCCGACGACGGTCGGGCCCGGCGGCTGTACGAGTCCGGCCTCGAGACCTGCCGCCGGCTCGGGGACGTCTGGGGGCCCGGGCTGGCCCTGGTCGGCCTGGGCCGGTTGGCGTTGCGCCGGGCGGACCGGTCGGCGGCCGCGGAACTGGCCGAGGCGGCCCTCGCGCACTACCGGTCGCTGGAGTTCCAGACCGGGATACGGATCGCGGAGGCGCTGCGGGCGGCGGTGTCGTCGACGGACGGGCCGGTACCGTCCGCGGACCTCTACGCCCTGCTGCCGCCGTGACCGGGCCGGCGCCGGCCGCCGCATGGCCGCCGGTTCCGTGGGTGGTTCCGTGGGTGCTTCCACATGGTTGTGGCCCCGCCGGGGAGCGACGCTGATCGCAGCGGAAAAACCGCTCCCGGCACCACCGCCGGGAACCCCCGAAAGGACGTGGGTTCCATGTTGGACGACCTCGCCGAGGCCCTGCTGCACGTCGGCAAGCACGTCGTGATCACCGTCGTCGAGCACCTGTTCGACTGAGACCGGCCGATCCCGATGAACCACCTCTGGCCGCACCTGGACGGCGGCGCCGGCTCCTGCTTCCCGCCGGAACCGGAGGGATGCCTGGGGCGCGAGCCGCGCCGGCACCCGATCCCCGAGGGCGCGCCGCCGGTCCTGGCCGTGGCCGCCGTCGTCGGCGCGAACTGCGCCTGACCGCGGGCCGATGGCCGAAGGCCGAAGGCCGAAGGCCGAAGGCCGGTCCGCGACGAAGCGGCACCGCGCGCCGACCGCCGCCCGATCCGGGCGGCGGCGGTTCCCGCACCGCAAGCAATCCGCCGGGCCCGGCAGACTCCCTCCGCCGGGCCCACCATCCGCCGTACCAGGTTCGGAGGAACCGATGAAGATCTCCCGTCTCGCCCCTGTGGTCGCCGCCGCGGCGGCCGCCCTCCTGCTGCTCGCCGGCGCACCCGCGCAGGCCGCCGAGGACCGGACGTCGACCGGTAAGGCCCGGTCCGCCGGTACGCTCGCGGTCACCGGCCCGACGTTCTGGGTCACCATCTCCGGCAACGCCGGCGGCACCGGGTTCACCCGGACCGGCACGCTGGTGCTCGGCCCGACCGTCACGAACGTCACCACGAACGGGATCAACCCGCTCGAGGTCTGCCTCAGCTCCGGCTTCCCGGCCGGGAGCCCGCAGGTCGGCGCGATCCGGTTCGGCTCCAACGCCGACTGCTTCCCGTCGTCGGGCACCTACCTCGACGTCGCGTACGTCTCGGTGTCCGGCGGCACCGTGTACATCGCGCCCGACTCGGCGATCGGTGCCACGTACATCAACAACTTCACCCGCAGTTCCAGCATCACCGCCTGCATCTACACGCCGGTGTCCGGGCAGGCGTCCTACACCTTCTACACCGACGGCAGCGTCTACGGCTCGATCTCGATCACCGGGTACGGCGGCGCGTTCTGCGGATACTCGTCCTACACCGCCTCGGTCAGCGGGTATCAGATCGCCTGACCGACCAGATCACCGGTGCGACGACGGCCGGCGGTTCCGAGGGGGAACCGCCGGCCGGCCCGCGCGTTGGTGGTCGTTCTCCCACGGGGAGCGGCGGGTCCCGACGACGACGATCATCGCGTGTCGTCGGGCACCCACCTGCCGGGGCCGAATCCGGTCCTGCTCGGTTTCGGCCCGGACGGGCCGCGTGGCGGCGCCATCCACCCCGCGAGTATCTAGCTGTTGCCACCTGTTTGCAACAGGGGTGCGCCCACCGGCCACGGGGACGTGAGGTCTCCCCCGGTGGCAAGGCGCTCACAACGCCCGGTCCCCCACTCGCCCAGCGGGCGCAGGGCCGCGTTGAGCGACCGGCCGTGTTCGGTCAGCAAATACTCCACCCTGGGCGGCACCTCGCGGTAGACCTCGCGACTGATCAGGCCGTCCTCCTCCATCTCGCGCAGGTGCTGGATCAGCATCTTCTCGCTGACGCCGGTCAGGCCGCGCCTGAGTTCGCCGAACCGGCGGGTGCCGTGGTTGTCCAGCTCCCACAGGATCAGCGACTTCCACTTGCCCGACACCACGTCCATCGCCGCGTCGATCCCGCAGATGTACGGGCCCCGCCTCGCCTTCGATGCCATCGGCGTCCTCCCACGTCGTCCGAGGTCACCTCCAATACTTACCAAAGGGTGAGTATTGAACAAAATAGTAGGTACTTGTCGGTCAGAGAGTGGCTGCGCAGGATGGACATCGGGCGCCCGCCGACCATCTCGCAGACAAGGGGAAAATCTGTTGACCACCAGCACCACGTTCCTGGGACTGGGAGCGATGGGCAGCGCGCTCGCGGCGGCGGCGCTGGACGCCGGCCACCGCGCCGTCGTGTGGAACCGTACGCCGCACCGGGCGCAGGCGCTGGGCGAGCGCGGCGCGACCGTCGCCGACGGTGTCGAGGAGGCGGTCGCCGGCGACGGCGTGATCGTCGTCTGCCTCTTCGACCACCGGTCCGTGCACGACGTACTCGATCCGGTCGCCCCGGGTTTGTCCGGACGTACGGTGGTCAACCTGACCACCACCACGCCGGACGAGGCGCGCGAACTGGCCGACTGGGCCGCCCGGCACGGCATCACGTACCTCGACGGCGCGATCATGGCGGTGCCGCCGATGATCGGCCGGCCGGGCTCGGAGATCTTCTACAGCGGCTCGGCCGCCGCCTTCGAGACGCATCGGGACCTGCTCGACCTGTGGGGTGCGAGCAGCTTCTTCGGGCCGGACGCCGGGCTGGCCGCGCTGTACGACGTGGCGATGCTCGCCGGCATGTACACCGTCTTCGCCGGGTTCATGCACGGCGCGGCGCTGGTCGGCGCCGAGGGGGTGTCGGCGACCCGGTTCGCGGAGCGGCAGATGCCCTTCCTCACCGCCATGGTCGGCCAACTGGCCGGCCTCGCCGCCACCGTCGACAGCACCGACTACACCGGCGAGGGCCAGCAGAGCCTGCGGTTCACCGAAACCGCCCTGGCCACGCTGGTACGGGCCAGTGCCGAGCAGGGGGTCGACGCGGCGGTGCTGAAGCCGGTGCACGACATCGTCCGCCGGCAGATCGCCGCCGGATTCGGCGGGCACGGCACCGCCCGCATGTTCGAGGAACTGAGGAGCACCCGGTGAACGGCACCGGCAGTCCCGCCCCGGTCACGGTCGTCGGCCTGGGCCCGATGGGCCGGGCGATGGCCGCCGCGCTGCTGCGGGCCGGGCACCCGGTCATGGTGTGGAACCGTACGCCGGGCCGCGCCGCCGGGCTGGTCGCCGAGGGGGCCACGCTGGCGCCGACGCCCGCCGCGGCCGTGGCGGGCGTCGACCTGATCATCCTCAGCCTCACCGACTACCAGGCGATGTACGACATCCTCGGTCCGGTGGTGACCGACCGGCGGCACGCCGACGCGCTGGCCGGCAAGGTCCTCGTCAACCTCAGCTCCGACACCCCCGACGCCTCCCGCGAGGCGGCGACGTGGGCCGCCGGGCACCGGGCGACCTTCGTCACCGGCGGGGTGATGGTGCCGGCTCCCATGGTCGGCAACCCCGGCTCGTACGTCTTCTACAGTGGACCGCAGGAGGCGTTCCGCGGCCACGAGCCGGTGTTGGGGCTGCTCGGCGAGCCCAGGTACCTCGGCCCGGATCCCGGCCTGGCCCAACTCTTCTACCAGGCCAATCTCGCAGTGTTCCTCACCGCGCTGTCGAGCCTCCTGCACGCCACGAGCCTCGTCACCGCGGCGGGTGTCCCGGCGGCCGAGTTCCTGCCCGGTGCCGTGGGCATGCTCACCGGAATTCCGGCGATGGTCGGCGACGGGCTGGAACTGGCCCGTGAACTGGAGGCCGGGAAGTATCCCGGTGACCTGAGCACGGCCCTGATGATGGGCGCCACGGCGGAGCACATCGTACGGACCAGCGAGAAGGCCGGCGTCGACGTCGAGTTGCCGAAGGCGGTCAGGTCGCACTACGAACGGGCGATCGCGGCCGGCTACGGCACCAGGAACTGGACGGCCCTCTACGAGGTGGTCAGGGCCACGGACGGATAGCCCGGTCGTGGCCGCCCGCCACCGGCGGTGTCGGGCCGCCTTCCGTGCCGTGGCCGCCCGC